>JAXJJE010000033.1:0-1127 GCA_036298405.1 Acutalibacteraceae bacterium | reverse complement strand
TTTTCTGCAAGAGCTTTTACAAGAAGCTGGTTTATGTTGCTGAATTCAATATTGTTTTCTTCAAGCTCCTTTAAAAAGCTTTCTTCTGTAACTACCTGTATTATATTCTCTGGCATATGATTTATCATCTTACCTGTCCATCACCACTTATAACATATTTCATAGAAGTAAGCTCAGTCAGACCCATAGGACCTCTTGCGTGTAGCTTTTGAGTAGAAATACCAATTTCTGCACCCATTCCGAACATTCCACCATCTGTAAAGCGAGTAGAAGCATTTACATATACAGCAGAAGAGTCAACCTGAGCTGTAAATTTATTTTGTGCAGTATAGTCGTTAGTTATAATAACCTCACTATGACCTGTTGAGTATTTTCTGATGTGTGCAATAGCATCATCAAGTGAATCTACAACCTTAATTGCAATTTTAAGGTCAAGGTACTCATTTGCCCAATCGTATTCCTCAGCATCAATTACACAATCGCCAAGAATTTCCTTAGTTTTTGCACAGCCGTGAATTTCAACATTCTTTTCGTCAAGCTTAGCCTTTAAAGCCTTTAGTGCTGTATCTGCTATATCCTTATGTACAAGTACAGTTTCTAGTGCATTGCATACTGAAGGACGCTGTGTTTTACCGTTGTAAATAATATTAACAGCCATATCTATGTCAGCACTCTTATCAATTACAGCGTGACAATTACCAACACCTGTTTCTATTACAGGAACCTTAGAGTTTTCTACAACTGCCTTAATCAAGCCTGCACCACCACGAGGGATAAGCACATCAAGGTACTCGCTTAAGCCCATAAGCTCAATAGATGACTGTCTTGTTGTATCCTTAACAAGCTGAACACAGTCAGCAGGTAAACCCACTGACTCAATAGCCTCTCTCATAACCTCTGAAATTACTGTATTTGAATAGATAGCCTCTTTACCACCACGAAGAATTACAGCATTACCAGCCATCAGGCAAAGAGCAGCTGCATCTGAGGTTACATTTGGTCTTGCTTCAAAGATAATACCAATAACACCCATTGGAACTCTTACCTTTTTAATCTCCATACCGTTTTCTGCAACGCTACCTGTAATAATCTGACCAATAGGGTCATCAAAGTCTGCAACCTTACGC
>JAXJJE010000032.1:0-3203 GCA_036298405.1 Acutalibacteraceae bacterium | reverse complement strand
AAGTATGGCGATAATGTAGATACAGATGTTATCATCCCTGCAAGATATTTAAACACAGCCTCTCACAAAGAGCTTGCTGCTCACTGTATGGAGGATATTGACGCTGACTTCACTAAAAATGTACAGTCTGGCGATATTATGGTTGCAGAGAAAAACTTTGGCTGTGGTTCATCAAGAGAGCACGCACCAATAGCTATAAAGGCTTCTGGTATTTCTTGTGTTATTGCATCAACATTCGCAAGAATTTTCTATAGAAACGCTATCAACATCGGTTTGCCTATTCTTGAGTGCGACGAGGCTGCACACGATATTAAAGCAGGCGATGTTGTAGATGTAAACTTTGATACAGGTGTTATCACAAACGAAACAACAGGCAAAACCTATCAGGCAGAGCCTTTCCCAGAGTTTATTCAGAACATTATCAAAAAGGGTGGACTAATTCAGTCTATCACAGAGTAATTTTCTTAAAAATTATTACTGTAAATTTTTTAAATATAGTTTGACTTTTGCTTTGCCTGTATGGTAAAATATACCTGTGTATAAGGCGAGATACACAGAGGGAAAAGCAGAGGATGAGAAAGAACCACAGGGATCGGAAATGCTGTGGTTCTTTTGCTTTTTATATAGTATTTTCAAAGCTGTATATCTTTTATGATGACTATTTTCTAATAAAAATCCTTATAAACGCAAAAGAATCTCAACCATTTTATGTAGGTTGAGATTCTTTTTTATATTATAACAATCACGTAATATATTCTTATACTATTTCTGTGTATAATTGTTCTGAGAGGTGTATATAAAGCCTACACACCTCTCTACAATTATTTTTATGAGGTATATAAAAGGAGATTTAAATGATTTGTTGTTATTTTGTTGTTATTGCTGTGCTATTATTATAACGCAATAAGGACTAATTGTCTTACATTAAACTTTTATATGTTTGCATTTAATGTTTGTTTTTAATTTATACATCTTATTGCTATTTTAATTAGCTCACACTCAAATAATTTTCAACCATAAATAATCGAAAAAGGCTCGCATTAAGCGAGCTTTTTTTCTTTCTATTATTTTATTCCATTGCTAGTAGCTTTGTTCAATAAACTTAGATTGCTATGCACACTTTGCTTATAAAAATGGTTAAAATATCTATACACAAATAAAAAATCGCTAAAAACTCCCCTTTTAATTAATAGGAAATCGTGAAAAATAAAGTTGTTTTTACTAGATTATTTTAGTATAATTAAATTAGACTACTGTGTTAATTTGATAAAGCGTTACATTAATACTAAGCTCCGTTTAAAAACAGTAACCCACTCTATAATAAATTTCTTCTTTAGGAGGTGTAAACATGGCTTTGTACAGTAATTCTGCAAACAAAAACCTTTCTTCCGTTGAAGTTTTAGAAGAAAAAATAGATACCGAAAATTTTGGAATACCTATCAGATATTATTATGTAAATTCTTCTGATGAAGAGGAATTAAAAATGTATGCACATTGGCACAATGAAATTGAAATTCAAATGTTTGAAAAAGGCTCTACCTCTACCACTATAGATAACACAGAGGTTATTGTAACCGAAGGCGATATTCTTTTTATTCCTTCGCAGTCAATTCATTTTGGACAAGCTGAAACACCTAAAATCGAAATGCACACCATTGTTTTTTGTACCGAGGTTTTATGTCCTATGAACAGAGATTCAAGTGTGCAAAAACATTTTACTCCATTTATAAACAGAACAGCTACTATACCTTATGTAATACGCACCACCGATAAAGGTTATAATGAGATAAGAGCCTGTGTGTTACAAATTGCAAAGCTTGCAAACGAAAAACCAGCTTATAATCAATTAAAAATTATGAACTGTCTTTATTCTCTGTTTATAAATCTGTACGAATTTGATTATGTAAAAATTAAAACCCATTCAACGGTAGCAGACAAAAATTACCTTGCAGTAAGAGATGCTATAGCATATATAGAAGAAAATTATGCTCATCCTCTAACAGTTGAAGAGCTTGCGTTCAACGCAGGCTTCAGTAAAAGTCGATTTATGAGTATATTTAAGGAATACACAAATACAACCTGTAAAAAATTTATAAATCAGTACAGACTAGACTCCTCTAAGCAAATGCTGAAGGATACCGACGACACCGTTCTTAATATAGCTATTGCGTGTGGCTATAATAATATTTCACTATTTAATCGTGAATTCAAAAAGACATATGGTATTACTCCACTTGAATACAGAAAAAATTTCCGTTTAAGATAACTACTAATAATAAATTTTATATTCCAGAAATTCAAACACCCAAATCATTCAGCTTATAATTTGGGTGTTTATTATTTATTATTTATTTCTTGTCTTTATCTATATTTGGAATATATTGAAGCTCTGGTGCTTTTATGCTTACCTTCATACCTGCTTCAACCGAGCTTACTATAAATGCGTTACCACCAATAGTTGCACCATCACCTATAACTGTTTCACCACCAAGTACAGATGTACCTGAATATATGGTAACATTATTGCCGATTGTAGGGTGACGCTTAACACCTTTAAGCTGTTGGCCCTTTCTTGTTGAAAGACCACCCAATGTAACACCTTGGTATATTTTTACATTTTCACCTATAATTGTAGTTTCACCAATTACCACACCCGTACCGTGGTCAATAAAAAAGTATTTGCCTATTGTTGCACCTGGGTGAATATCTATACCTGTAATGCTATGTGCATATTCGCTTATAATTCTTGGTATCATAGGCACACCCAGCAAATGTAGCTCGTGTGCAATTCTATACACAGTAATAGCAAATACACCAGGATAGCAAAAAATAATTTCGTCTGTATTCTGTGCAGCCGGGTCGCCATTAAAGGCTGCTTGAATATCTGTGCTTAAATATTCTCTGATTTGTGGAATTTTAGCTATAAACTCATATACAATCTCGTCTGCTTTTTTCATAATTGCAGTACGTTCACAGTCTTTGCAAAATTCATTGTTTCCTAACGCTCGTGCCACCTGTGTTTTTAAATTGTGCTGTATAAATTCAAGACGTTCACCAACCAAAAATTTAAGATACTCCGAACGTACCTTATTATTGTCAAAAAATCCAGGAAAAAGCAATCTGCGTATTTCTTCAACAAGCTTGATAAGCGTTTCTTTATGAACTATATTATCCTCGTCTATTCTTTTAGTAGAGTCATATTT
>JAXJJE010000031.1:0-3784 GCA_036298405.1 Acutalibacteraceae bacterium | reverse complement strand
TATTCAGAAAAATATCTTAAAAAAAGCAGATGGATGTTTTCATTGCTTAGTAGGGTAGGAAAGCCAAAGGATTTCAGCCGTTTTATAACTATGGCAAACGCTTGTCTTAACCATAATTGCTATGATGATTTACATAAAATCAGTTGCCCAACGTTGGTTATAGGTGGGGCAGATGATAAAATAGTCACAGCTAACGCTTCAGCTGAAATTGCCAAGGTAATACCAGATAGTCAGCTGTATATGTATAAAGGCTTAGGTCACGCTACATACGAAGAAGCAAAGGACTTTAACCACCGTGTTATAGAATTTTTTGATAATTAAAATGTAGATAAGCTGGAATTTGTGGAGGTGATTTTATGAAAAAGGTTCTTCAAGTAATTTGTTGTGCGATAGGTAGTGGAATGATTGGTTTCTTTGCAAATCAGTTGGATACGGTTGTAGGTAGTGTGTGTTTCACACTTGGTGTTGTAATGCTTGTTGCTTCAATCATTATAATTAGTAAAAAGGATAATACGGATTGACAAATCCAAATTTATCTTTTCGATTATTCAGCCGACAGCATTTGTCGGCTTTTTGCTTTAAATAGGTGTCAAATTCTTGACAATACCTGCAATAGGTAGTAAAATTATACGGTAAATAATTATAGATTGTCTGCTTATATTTGTGGCAACAACGGGAATATCAGCAAGGTTAATGTGCGTGTTTTCCTGTTACAAGAAAGAAAACCTCTTGCTCAAGTATTTGGGGCAGAGGCTTTATTTTTGCTTGAAATTAAGTAAAAAGTTATAAGCAGATACAATTAAAACTCAAATAGAAATTATATTAAAGGAGAATAAATTATGCAGTGGACAGGCTTAAATGAGCTAAGAGAAAAATATCTTGCTTTTTTTGAAAGCAAAGAGCATTTAAGATTACCAAGCTTTTCACTTGTGCCAAAGGACGACAACAGCCTATTGTTGATTAACTCTGGTATGGCACCAATGAAAAAATATTTTACAGGCGAGATTACACCACCTAAAAAGCGTGTAACAACCTGCCAAAAGTGTATTCGTACACCAGATATCGAGCGTGTTGGTATTACAGCGAGACACGGTACATTCTTTGAAATGCTAGGTAACTTCTCATTCGGAGATTACTTTAAGCACGAGGCTACAGCGTGGGCTTGGGAGTTCTTTACAAAGGTACTAGAAATTCCAGAAGAAAAGCTATATGTTTCTGTTTACGAAAAGGACGACGAGGCATATAAAATCTGGACAGAGGAAATTGGCGTAGACCCATCACATATGGTTCACCTAGGTAAAGAGGATAATTTCTGGGAGCACGGCTCTGGTCCTTGTGGCCCTTGCTCAGAAATTTACTTTGACAGAGGCCCAGAAAAGGGCTGTGGCAGTCCTGACTGTGCAGTAGGCTGTGAGTGTGACCGTTATGTAGAGGTTTGGAACCTTGTATTTACTCAGTTCGAGAGCGATGGCAACGGTACCTACACACCACTTGCTAACCCAAATATCGACACAGGTATGGGTCTTGAGCGTCTTGCTTGCGTTATGCAGGGCGTAGATAATCTTTTCCTTGTAGATACAGTTAAGGGTATTATGGATAAGATTGTTGAGATAGTTGGCGTTAAGTATGGTGACGGTGAAAAGACAGATATTTCACTTCGTGTAATTACTGACCATATCCGTAGTACAACATTTATGATAAGCGACGGTGTAATGCCTTCTAACGAGGGTAAGGGCTATGTTCTTAGAAGATTACTAAGAAGAGCTGCAAGACACGGCAGACTTTTAGGCTACAACAAGCCATTCCTATATAAAGTAGCAGAAGAGGTTATCAACTGCAGTAAGGGTGCATACCCAGAGCTTGCTGAAAAGCATGACCTAATTATCACAATGATTAAAACAGAGGAAGAGTCATTCAGTAAAACAATTGATTTAGGTATGGCTATTCTTAACGATATTATCTCTAAGGAAGATGTAAAGGAGCTTTCAGGCGAAAACGCATTTAAGCTTAACGATACTTATGGCTTCCCAATAGATTTAACAAGAGAAATTCTTGCAGAAAAGGGTATAGGCGTAGATGTAGACAGATACTACGCACTACTTGCAGAGCAGAAAAAGCGTGCAAGAGATGCCCGTAAAAATGCAGGTGCTGACGCTTGGTTAAGCGACAATGTAGACCTAACAGATCTACCTACAACTAACTTTACAGGCTACAACACTCTTACTGATAATGGCAAGGTGCTAACAATCATCAAAGAGGGCGAGCGTGTAGAGAACGCAACAGCAGGTGAAAAGGTAGCAATTGTATGCGATACTACACCTTTCTACGCTGAAAGTGGTGGTCAGACTGGTGACGTTGGTACAGCTAAATCAAACGCTTGCGTAATTGATGTATATAACACTTCAAAGGACCAGACTGGCTGTTTTGTACACTCAGTAGAAATTACCGAGGGTATGCTTTCAGTTGGTGATACAATAGAGCTTACAGTAGATAAGGAATATCGTGAAAAGGTTATGCGTAACCACACAGGTGCTCACATTTTACAGGCAGCTCTTCGTAAGGTGCTTGGTAACCACTGTGAGCAGGCTGGTCAGCTTGTAAACGAAAACAGAATCAGATTCGACTTTACACATTTCTCAGCTCTTACAGCTGCAGAGCTTGCAGCTGTTGAGAAAATCTGTAACGAAGAAATTCTAAAGGCTTCACCAGTAGACGTAAGAGAAATGCCAATCGAAGAGGCTAAGAAGATTGGTGCTATGGCACTATTTGGCGAGAAATATGGTGATGTTGTAAGAGTTGTAAAGCTAGGTGACTTCTCAACTGAGCTTTGTGGTGGTACTCACGTTTCTAACTCTGGTCAGATTGGTATGTTCAAAATTCTATCTGAAACATCAGTTGCATCAGGTGTAAGAAGAATAGAGGCTGTTACAGGTACAAACGCTGTTGCAGAGTATAACAAGCTAATGCTTACAATAGCTCAGACAGCTGACATACTAAAAATAAACAACCCACACGAGATAGTAAAGGGTGCTACACACGTTGCAGCTACACTAAAGGCTAAGGATAACGAGATTTCAGACCTTAAGAACAAGCTTGCTTCAAGCGAGATTGACAGCGTTCTTAATAACGCTGTTGAGGTTGGTAGCTTTAAGGTTATGACAACAAAGCTAAACGGCGTAGACGCAGACGTACTTCGTTCAATCTGTGCAAATATCATCAATAAAGAGCCATCAGCTGTATTTGTTGCAGCAGGTGTTAACGATTCTAAGGCTACAATCGCTTGTGCTTGTGGTGCAGACGCAAGAGCAAACGGTGCTATGGCTGGTAAGGTAGTTAAGGCTGTTGCTCAGTTAGCAGGTGGTAACGGTGGTGGTAAGCCAGATATCGCTATGGCTGGTGCTAAAGACCTAAGCAAGCTAGACAGTGCATTGTCAAAGGTTGCTGAAATTGTAGCAGAAATTTAAAAAATATATATTTTAGCTTATTGTTTTAATACAGCTAATATTTAAAAGCCACACTTAATAGATAAAGAGTGGAAGGATAAACAGATTTGTTATATGCAACCAATTTGCTTTTGCAGATTGGTTGCATTTTATGTTAGCAGGAAGATAAATGGGGATTTATCACTCTGTTAATGCTTCAACAATGTTTTTTTCAATATATTCTACTCTGTCAAAAACCATAGGCTTAAAATGTGCAGTTATGGCTACTACAATTTGATTTTTTCTATCAACATATATAATATTACCACCATCACCAATAGCGGCAATTACATCTCTTGTTC
>JAXJJE010000030.1:0-4277 GCA_036298405.1 Acutalibacteraceae bacterium | reverse complement strand
AACAGGCTTTTTGTATTCTTGTGTGTTAAAAGTGTACTCAACGATACCAAGCTTACCTTCACCATTTTTCTTTCAAAAGCAATTGTTTTACTGTTTTAATCAATAGAACAATCCTATTCACGAGGACTATCCAATAATCAGACCTCAATAATATTAACGCTTTTTATTAATTATGAGATCTAAATTCCATTAAAAGCATTGTTTAAGTACATTCAGAATATCATGGTGTGTCATATATTTATATCCACCACCCTCATAGGAGGATTCAGCGATTTGTGATAACATATCTTCTGTTGCACCAAGCTCACGGAGTGCAAGTGGAATACCAAGCTCCTTTGCAAAATTCTCAAGACATGCAATGCCCTCAAGAGCGATTTCATCTTTCTTTTATGCTTACGAAGCTGTTCTATTGTTTTACGTGTAATACCACAATGAAGTGTAACAAAGTCAACACCATCTTCTGCGTGCAAACGAACAACATCAATAAAATCTTTAGCTGTAAGTGTAGCAAGATCTCGCTGATAGTGAATCACACTGTCATAAACAGGTACAGTGCCAATCATAGCAGGACACTCTGCTGTAAGCTTTTTACGAAAAGGCTGAGTATTGCCGTGGCTTGATAAATCCATAATAGCCTCTGCACCCATATCAACAGCCGTCATAACCTTTTGCATTTCAATATCATAATCCTTGCAATCACGAGATACACCAAGGTTTACATTGATTTTTGTGCGTAGCATTGAACCGATACCATTTACTTCAATGCAGGTATGTAGCCTATTGGCACAAATAGCTACCTGTCCTTTTGCAACAAGATTACAGATTTCTTCTTCTGTTCTGTATTCTTTTTTTGCAACTACTTTCATTTCAGGTGTGATAATACCACGCTTGGCAGCGTTCATCTGTGTTGTATAATTTCTCATTTTCTTAAATTCCTTTCACTCAGATATTTTTTCAGCATAACAAGTGTTAAGTTCAAAATTATGTTGCATAGGACCTGAGCCTTGTCCTAAATCAAGCTGAGTTGACAATGCCTTTGAAATATACTCTTTTGCTCTTTTCACAGATTCTGTAAGTGTAAAGCCTTTTGCAAGATTTGAAGCTATTGCACTAGAAAGCGTACAGCCTGTTCCGTGGGTGTTAGGGTTGTTAATTCTTTTACACTCAAACCAAAGCATTTCACCATTTGAATAAAACAAATCGTTTGCATCACTTACACTATGACCACCTTTTAGAAGAACAGAACAATTATAATTATCTCCTATTCGCTTTGCTGCTGTTATCATATCCTCTTTAGTTTTTATATACTGCCCTGAAAGAATTTCAGCCTCGGGTATATTAGGTGTAACAAGTGTTGCTATTGGAAGTAATTCAGCTGTCAGCGTGTGAATAGCATTATCTTTCATTAGTGGTGAACCTGATGTAGCTACCATAACAGGGTCTATAACAATATTCTTTGCTTTGTAATGCTTTAACCTTTCGGAAATAACCATTATCAGCTTTGATGAAGACACCATACCAAATTTTACGGCATTTGGGTATATATCCTCAAATACAGAGTCAATCTGTTCTCTTAAAAAGTCTGTAGAAGATTCTTGAATAGCTCTTACACCCATTGTATTTTGTGCTGTAAGTGCTGTTACAGCACTCATGGCGTAAACACCGTTCATTGTCATTGTTTTTATATCTGCCTGAATACCTGCTCCACCACTTGAGTCTGAGCCTGCAATTGTGAGGGCTGTTTTTATTTGCCTTGTAAAGTTAAAATGCTTGTAATCGGATATGTAATAATCTGCATTTGCTTTCATTTGTACTTGATTTTTTTCATGCTTATCAAAAACACCAGCAACACAGAAACCATCATTTTTAGCTGTTATCAAAGCATAAAATGAATCCTCGAATACCACCGTATCCTTTTTATCTGTTTTAAGAAATTGAAGAGCTACATTATATATTTCAGGACTTTCTTTACTACAGCCAACCTCACTACAGGTAAATATCTCAGAAAAATATTTACGCACACCTAGCCTTTCTAAAACATCCTCAACAATAAATCTGTCTGTAACAGTAGCAACACACATATTAACGCCTTGGTTTTTCAGCTTTTCCAAGAAATCGGCTACACCTGATTTTAATCTCACCTTTGTTCTATAGCTTTGCAAAACAATTTTATTAACATTGCTTACAATTTCCTCTACAGAAAGGGTTATGCCATAATGCTGACGATAATATTCTGCTGCTTGCTCTAATGTGAAGGTAGCAAAGGTTTTACGCAGATTTTCTTTTGGTTCTTTGCCAAGACTTCTTAAATATTCCTCACCAAAGCTATCCCATATAAACATAGAATCCACAAGAGTTCCGTCAAAATCAAATATTGCACCTTTTAACATAAGCCAAGCTCCTTTGCTTTTTCTTTTAATTCTTCGCTAGCTTTTTTAGGGTCATCAGCTTTCATTATTGCAGATACAACACAAATTCCGGCAATAGGTATGCTTTTCAGAATATCAACATTTTCACTGTTAAGTCCACCTATAGCATTAACTGAAACAGGAACGGCATTACAAATTTCATACAGAGTATCGGTTGATGTGATAACTGTTTTTACCTTTGTTGTAGTAGGATATATGGCACCTACGCCAAGATAATTTGCCCCCTGTTCAAAAGCCTCTTTAGCCTGTTGAACCGTTTTTGTTGTTGCACCTACTATTTTATTTTCACCCATAAGCTTCCTTGCTAAATTTACAGGCATATCACTTTGACCAACATGAACACCCTCTGCGTCAATGGCAAGTGCTACATCAACCCTGTCATCAATAATAAGGGGAACATTGTATTTCTTAGTAATATTATGTACCTTTTTAGCAAGCTGGATATACTCACGGGTTGTTTTTTCCTTTTCACGAAGCTGTAAAATAGTCACTCCACCCATTAGTGCCTGCTCTACACGATATAAAAATTCATCCTCACTAAAACCAGAGCTGTCGGTTATAAAATATAAGCTTGTATCAAATTTTCTCATACTTCACCTCACACATATAAATAATCGTTAAGAACAGGCTGTAAGCCTTCATCTGCCATATCTTTATACATTTTATTAAGACTGCGATTATCATCAATCTCAAATTGCTCATCACCATGTACTTCATCAGTTTCAGCTCCGTTATATTTAGAATCGTGGTCACCTATTCCAGTAGAAACACCAGCAGAAAGCTTTGTTGCAGCAATTTTTACTATTCCGTTTCTAAATTCTGCACTTTCTCGAGAAGATACAGTTATACCCACATATGGCAGAAAAATTCGATAGGCACATAGTACCTGACAAAGCTCACTTTCGCCTACATCTAATGGATTGATTTTATCGTTATTGATAATTGGTCTGAGCCTTGGGCAAGAAAGTGACATTTCTGCGTGGGGGTACTTTCTTTGCAGATAATATACATGCAATGCACCTGCTAGTGCGTCCTTTCTGAAATCTGACAAACCTAAAAGAGCCGAAAAGGCAACTCCACGCATACCACCCATAAGTGCTCTTTCCTGTGCGTCAAAGCGATATGGAAATATACGTTTATGCCCACAAAGATGAAGAGCTTCGTATTTATCAGAATCATAGGTTTCCTGAAATACAGTTATATAATCTGCTCCACATTCATGCAAATATTTATATTCATCAGTATTAACAGGGTATATTTCAAGACCTACCATTCTGAAATATTTTCGTGCCAGCTTGCAAGCTTCACCAATGTATTCTACATTACTCATTGCTCTGCTTTCACCTGTAAGAATAAGAATTTCTTCCATACCACTGTCAGCAATAATCTGCATTTCCTTTTCAATCTGAACCATATTAAGCTTCATTCGCTTTATATGATTATAACAATTAAAGCCACAATACACACAATAATTCTCACAGTAATTTGCAATATATAAAGGAGTAAAAAGATACACTGTATTACCAAAATGCTTGCTTGTTTCAAGCCTTGCACGCTGTGCCATTTGCTCTAAAAAAGGCTTAGCAGATGGTGATAAAAGAGCTTTAAAATCCTCGATAGTACAAACATCGTGTTCAAGTGCCTTTTTTACATCTGTGGCAGTGTATTTGCTGTAATCATAAGACTTCATTTGCTCTATAACCTTTGAGCAAACATCAGAATCAATAATTTCCATATCGTCCATATATTGCATATGATTTGTGCGAAAGGTGGGGTCGTTCTCAAGTCTATGCTTTTTAGCAAGAGCTTCACTTGATAAATGCTCAGAATCTACAAAGAATTGATTTT
>JAXJJE010000029.1:0-2037 GCA_036298405.1 Acutalibacteraceae bacterium | reverse complement strand
TGTATCAAAAATTTCAATCTGATTGATTGATTTTCCAAGGTCAGAATCATCAGGAACATATGAACCGTAAGTGATCATAATACCCATAGCAACACTCAAACTAAAGAAAAGCTGTCCCATTGCATCAAGTAATGTAGTAAAGAAGTTTTTTAATGTTATGTTAGATAAATCAGGTACAAGATACACCTTTAAACCTTCTAAGCCTGTTCTTGTTACACCATTATCTGTATGACTAAGTGTAAGTGAAAATACAGCAATAACAATAACAAGAAAAATCAAAATCGGCATCAATACCTTCGAAAGATTCTCAATACCTTTGTTTACGCCTCTGAATATAACAAAAGCAGTTGCAAGTAAAAATATTACAAGTAAAATAATTGGCTCATATTGACTGGTAATAAAGCTTGTAAAATATCCATCCTGTGCAGTAGATGTACCACTGCCAGTTAAATACATAGTGAAATATTTAATAACCCAGCCACCAATTACGCAATAATAAGGCAATATGATTACTGGTACTAAGCAGGCTACAATACCAAGCCATTTCCACTTTTTCTTGATTTTTCCGTAAGCTGTCAGTGGACTCTGTTTTGTTTTTCTACCAATAGCAATTTCAGTTGTAAGTAGTGCAAAGCCAAAAGTAAGTGCAAGTATTATATACATTGCAAGGAACAATCCACCACCATCTTTGGCTGCTAAATATGGAAATCTCCATATATTTCCCAAGCCCACGGCACTACCTGCTGCTGCAAGCACAAAGCCGAGAGAGCCTTTAAAGGAATTTCGTTTCGTTGTTTTTTCCATAAATGTTTTCTCCCTCTTATAAATATTATTTTGTTTCATACTAAACAAAATTTAAAACCAGTAAAAAATTATCTATCATATTTTGTACTGAACAAATACTGACATACATTGAAAATGTACTGAAATAATTACTACATTTAAAATTGTGTTTAGTGTTAGTTAATATAAACAAACTCGTAAAGATAATACCACAAAATCAGATTTTAGGCAACATAAATTGCAATAAATTTATGACAAAATCTATAATTTTTATTAAAAATAATGAATGCTATTCTATGTATTAATTTCAGAATATGTGCAACAATAATAGTATTAATAAAAAATAGGTGATTATATGAGTAAGAGGTTAACGTGGTTTATATGGCTGTTTTTTTCATTTTTTATGATAATAGCTTTAATTATATCACTGTACAGCTTTAAAAAAGAAAACACTGAAGAAAATACAGCACCAACAGAAATCTATCAGTCAACCGACTATCAAACATATATAGTGCGTGAATATAATGGTATGATTGCAGTGTTTTATAGTGGTCAGGATAAACCATTTAAAATAACAGATAGCTACGTAGAGTCGTTGCCACAGCAGGATATTGACAATTTAAAGCACGGAATAATAGTTGATAATGAAGAAAACCTTAGAAAATTACTTGAAGATTTATGTAGTTAATTTGTTTGCTTGCAAATTTTAACAAATTACGCACTCTTGTTATGTAATAATTATACAAAAGTTAGATTGTATTACTGCTTTACGATTATTTATTGACAAAATAGCGTTTAGGTACTAAAATTATTTAGGTAGTCAAAATAATTTATCGTGGGGTAAGCTTTTTAGTTTACCCATTACTTATAATCTATTAATTTGATTATCAAAATAATTTTAAGTAACCGGGAGGAAGTATGGAAGATTTTTTTATTAAGAAATTTAACGATACTTTGTCTACCAGCTATGTTTTACTTAACCGATTTGAGCAGAATATGTTTAACAGCTCTAAGCGTTTTAATTTGTCAGTAAGTGAGCTTTCTATGCTGGAGGTTATCAATAAGAGTCCCGTAACAGGTAAAATGGTTGGCGATATAGCTACAGAGCTTATGATTACACCATCATCTGTTACAATAGCTGTAAATAGGCTTGAGAAAAAGGGATATGTTGCTCGACATAAAAGTGAAACTGATGGCAGACAGGTATATGTTAATTTAACTGAAAGAGGCAGACATGCAGACAGAATACATAAG
>JAXJJE010000028.1:0-4309 GCA_036298405.1 Acutalibacteraceae bacterium | reverse complement strand
CACTTAATCAGTAAAACAATTACCGATTAAGTGGATTTATTTTTTATACTTTAAGAGCAAAAACTGCTATACCTAAACAAATAATTGCAAGACCTAATATTTTTTGCTTGTTGATTTTTTCTTTTAAGAAAATTTTACTGAGTATTGCCACAAATATGTACTCAGTAGCACCAAGTATCGGGCCAAAGGATAGTGGTATTCCTGTATATGCAAATATTGTGCAGAAGGTAGCACCAATAAATATACTATAGGATACTATTACATAAGGATTAAGGTACTCTCTTATTTTAGGTTCGTATTTTAATAGCTTAGCTAATTTTTTATAGCCTTTGTTATCGCAGTAATCTCTTAGTTTGTATCCATATTTTTTACCAGCACTTTTTTTAAGTAATATCTGTGCAACAGCAGATATAAAAATACCTGATAAAAATATTAAAACATATACAAGCTTACTCATCTGACTTCACCACCGTAATTACTCCGACTATTACAATCACAGCACCTAATATCATATTCCAGCTAATGCTTTCTTTAAAGATTATAAAGCCCCAAAGTAATCCCCATATTATATTTACAGCCTTGTTGCAGAAGGCTGTGGTTAAGTTAAGGTGTTTTAACAGCTGTTGCCATACAACAGCATATACAAACAGATTTAATATTATAAGACCATAATAGAAGCAAAAGCCAAGTGATAAAAATTCTTCTTTACCTGCCAGCTTTGAGCACACTCCACTAAGTGAATAAACACCCAGAAGTATATGTAGCAAAACATAAAATTTAGCATTGCTCTTTTTGGGTTTGTTCTCTGCATTTGTCTTAATCTTCATTTGCATTATCCTCTTTGTTTATTACTTCTCTTACTCTGAACTGTGGCATATCACTAAGTAAAATATAAATTCTGCCTATATACTCACCAATAATACCTAGCATAAGCATTATAAAGCCACCGATTATAAGTATAAGTGATGCAAGAGACGTAAAGCCTGCTGCTACATTTGGATTAACAAGCTTGGAAATAATATAATAAAGCATTACGCCAAATCCTAGCACAGCAAATATAGCACCAAGCATAGAGGCAAATCTAAGTGGTGCAATAGAGAAATTAGTAAAGCCCTGTAGCCATAATGTGATAAGCTTTTTCAGGTTATAATTGCTTGAGCCTGCAAGTCTTGCACGGTGGTTTATCTCTACATTTACAATTCTTCTTGTTACCTGTAGCAAATAGCCACAAATAGATGGATATGGACTTTTATATTCTCTTAACGCATTAATAGAAAGCCTGCTAAGTGCAAAATAGCTTGTTATTTTTATATCCTTAGGCTTTCTGTTTGTAGCCTCTAATAGCTTCGAGTTAAGATTGCTTGTTATTTTTTTAAAGGCAGAGTGCTTTTTCTGTGGGAAGCAAGCATACACAAGGTCGTTGCCTTTTTCTACCTGTTCTATAAGCTTAAATAATTCATTTGGCGGGTGCTGTCCGTCATCATCCATAAACACGGCAATATCACCCTTAACATAGTTAATGGCAGCCATAAGTGCTGAGCTTTGACCATAATTTTTAGAAAGGTCTACACCAACTATATTTGAATTTTCGCTACAAAGCTTTTGAATAACCTCGAATGTATTATCGGGAGAATTATCATTTACCAAAACTATCTCATATTCATAGCTCTCTTTATTGCTAAAGACCTCTTGAATTTCTTTAACAACTGTTGGCAATGTTTTAGAAGAATTGTAGCACGGAATTGCAACAGAAATTAACATTTATTTTCTCCTTACACGTTATCTTTTAATGCCAATATTTTATTGGCTATTTCTAAATCTGGCTTGCTATTAAAAAGCTCGAAGTTATCACGAATTACCTCTGTAGGTAAATTCCACCACTCGCTTTTTTGCAGTATTTCTATTATATCGTCCGAAAATCTCTTTTTTATCGGCTTTGCCGGCACACCTGCAACAATTGTATATGGTGGTACATCCTTTGTTACTACAGCACCGGCAGCAACAACAGCACCATCACCAATTGTTACACCACGACATATACAAGCATTTGCGGCAATCCACACATCGTTACCTACTATACATTTATCTTCAAATCTGTTATAGCCTGCACCTTGATTTATGTGCTTATAATCATTAGCATATAAAAAAGAATGAGTGGTTACTCGTTCGTAATCATGGTTTGCTCCACCTATGCTTACATTCCAAGAGATAGAGCAAAATCTGCCTATTTTACAATACCATGAGGTAAAGCCTCTGCCTGTATAGGAATATCTGCCTATATCGGTAGAATACATAAGTGCACCTCTTTGAATATGCACAAATTCCTCAAGGCTACTGTTAAACACTCTTGAGTCGTCACCAATAGTTGCTTCGTTTGCAAGAGCTGTATTAACTACCTTACAGTTATTATATATTTTAGCTGATTCATCGCCTTTTACATTATCAACACTTGCAGATTCAGCAATAAACATAGGTGTTACCTCCGTTCATTTTTTTATTTAAGTTTATCCACTAGTCTTTTTTGATTTTAAATACCTAATAATGCATACAACAGCAGAAAAATCCCATACTACTGCACAAATAACATATAGCACTAAACCTATAACGTCTGTATATCCATATACTAAAGCGACAAACAAATTGATACTCCACACAATTGCACAAATACAATTTAGTATCACCACAGGTAAGCTTATTTCTTTCTTTTTATTCATACGATTACACCTCTGTAAAGCTTCAATGCTATTCCTCTATCTCTATCTCAATCTCTAAATTAGCTATAACCTCGTCAATAAGCTTTTCACAGGTGATTATATCTTTACCCTTTACTATTATCTGACCAATGCAATCTCTTGAATTGGTGAATTTATTAACAGTGTCACCCTCTTGCACAAAAAATGTAATCTCTGCAATATCTGGGTTTGGTTTGTTATTATTTTCAAGGCTTTTTAGCACACCTGTTTTATCTGACATAAGCATTCTTGCATAGCAGGCTGTAGGAGCTTTTCTGTTTTCTTCAAAATATTTTTTCACATCTTCTCCCATAGCTGTCATTGCAATCATAGCATAAACATCTATACCGTAATAAATTGAAGAAAGCTCTGCAAGGCAGTTTGCCCCTACCCTACCTGTTAATTCTATGATATAAATTTTACCGTCCCTTATTATCATATCAATATTAACAGCACAATTGTCAAGACCTATTGCATTTATAGCTTTTTTAACATTTTCTTCTATCTGCTGTAAAACATCATTTTCAAATTCTAAAGGCATATAGTGACCAACAGGCACCTTTGTAACACCTGTATAGGTTATATCGCCTGCAGGTAAAACATAAAGCACCTCACCATTATATATAAATGCTTGTGCACCAAATTCGTAGCCCTCTATAAACTCCTCTATAATACAAAAATCCTTGCTGGTTTCTGCCATTGTTCTTTTATATGCATCAAGTAAGCTATCTTTTGTATTAACAATATTTATTCCACGACTACCCTGTAAATCTACAGCCTTTACAATAAGAGGTAGCTGTAGCTTTTTGGTAACCTCTTCAAGCTCGTTTTCGCTGTTAACCTTTATGTACTTTGCTGTATTAACATCATTTTCTATAAAAGCCTTTTTCATAAGCAGCTTATCGCCAGATATTTCGGCAGATTTGCTGTTTAAGCCAGCAAGGTTACATTCATCACACACATAGCCAAGTGTGGATATTGCTGTATCCATACAAGAGGTAGCTATTGCGTCTATATTATACTCTTTAGCCGATTGCAAAACATCATTTTTAGAGGTTATATCTACATACGAAATCTGGTCAGCGTATTCAAAACCAGGGTAGTTACCCTTTATACTTGCAACTATAGCCTCGTAGCCAAGCCTTTTAGAAGCCTTTATAAGCTCCACCTGACCTCTGCCAGCACCAAGTATCATAATTCGTTTTTTGCTCATAGTAAACCTCCAAACTTAGGCTTTTGCAATAATGTAGTATCCAATTCGTGTAGAGCTGTCTGAAACATTGCCTAGATTTTCCATTTCAAAATCGCTTACACGGTATATTTTATCTTCGTTTTCAGCCGTATAGCTGTTAAACTCTGCTAAATCCTCTTCGTTAAAAATAAATTTTATTTCAGCTGTATTATGCATTTAACCTTCAATATCCTTATTTCCCATCTCTACTTGATTAATACTATTAAACCTTTTAGTGATGTTATCTGTAGTAGTGTGAATGTCCTTAACATCTTTACTTACTGTTTCAATACTTCTATATAATTTATCCCAGCGTTCTTTATATCTTTTAAATTCAGTATCTAAT
>JAXJJE010000027.1:0-5691 GCA_036298405.1 Acutalibacteraceae bacterium | reverse complement strand
GCTCATCTATCCTGCGTAAGCGAGAAATATACTCAAGTACAGGCTCACGATGGTCTGCAGAGCAAGGGCCTATAATCAAAATAAATTTATCTGACTTACCCTCAAAAACCTCACGGATTTCTCTATCTCGTTCAGCCTTAATCTGTACCATTTTTTCAGTTAAAGGAAATTCTTTTTTTACCTCCTGAGGAATAGGAAGCTTTCTTTGGAAATTCATACGCATATTTTATACCTCGTTTCAATTTATAATTTCAATTTATATAATAAAAAAAGTCCGCATATTCGATGTGCTAAAAAGCACGACGACTGCGGACTACCCGTATTGTTTTATTCAAAGCTATCGTTTACACCTTGAATAATCCAAAATTTGGGCAGTCCGTGATAAAAAAGTAATAATAAGAAAAGAATTTGTTTGTGTTCATTATATTTTCTCCTTTGCTAATTTATATTTATTGGGAATAAACCTAATCTAAAAAATAAAAAACCACATTCATTTTATGCTTGTGAAGCATAACGAATGTGGACTGACCGTTATATCTACTACAAAGAACTTAATCTTTGATAATCACAGAACACGGGCAGTCCTTATTAAAATAATAAAAGTAATAAAAAAACATAGAGTTTTTCATTTTACTGCCTCCTTTGTGATTTCTTGTTTAGTATTATATCACTTTAAAACAATAAAGTCAACACTTTTATGAAATATTCTTAAGATAATTAATATCAGCTGAAGTAAGGCTGTTACGTACTAATGCTGATTTTTTACGTATGTTTTAATAGAAGCCTAGATTAATATTATTTCTATTCTAACATATAAAGATTTTTATGTTATATTTTTATATCCTTACTTCACAGCATTACTGTGTTATAGTATTCGTCAGATAAAAATCTGCTTAAAAATCGCTTATTATTTTTTTACAGCAATAATATTACAAAAGCAGAACTATTGAAATCTCATAAAATCAATAGTTCTGCTTTATATTTATATTTATGTTTTAATTATTTTGCAATTCGCTTTCTTAAAACAAACATTGAAGCTACACCTAATACTGATAATATTACAATAATATTTCTGGTATCAGATGTATTAACTGTTCCGTTGTTCTGTGTTGCAGTAGTAGCTGTCTGAGTAGGAGCTTGTGTTGAAGCCTGAGTTGGAGCTTGTGTTGGAGCCTGAGTTGGAGCTTGTGTTGGAGCCTGAGTTGGTACTTCTGTTGGATCCTGATAATCATCCTCAAAATCATCCTCGTAATCGTCATATACACCAGCTTCTGTTCTAATTCTCTCTACATCCTCAGCTGTTACAACAAATGAGCCAGCAGGTGCCATATAATAATAGCCTATGTAATCATTCTTTAAAACATATTTTCCATCTACATACTCTGTATCAAGTGGTTTATATACTCTGTTCATAAGTGCTGTCAAGGTTTCGGCTAATTCCTCAGCTGGAGGATCTGGTAGAGTGTATAATGAAAAACCAAGAGCTTCAGATGCATCTGCATCTTCATCTGACATAGGTGCTGTATAATTAAAGCATCTTACCTCATAATCCTTATTTTCACCTGGTAGAGTAATAGTTAGCTCTCCATCTATGTATGCATCTTCAAAATTTCTTTTAATGAAAACACCATAGCCATCAAATTTCTGTGCCATTTCAACATAATTATCTGCATATCTGGCATGTCCATCTCGTTCTACTACTGCATTGTACATATCCTTAGCATCAAAAGTAATAAGTCTGCTACCTGTTTCAATTTTACCAGATACAGTTATACCTGTTTCTTCATCAACTAATGTTTGTTCTTCTACCTTACTATAACCCTCAACCAAAGGAGATTCACAAATAAAGTAGTCACCCCAATCTAACATAGTAACTTTATAGTAACCATCTACATACTCTGACTCTACTGGAATATACTGATCACGACGCTCAGAACCAGTGTCAGCAATTACATAGCATCCCTCTTTTTCGCAAGGAAGATAAAGTGTAATTGGGTACATATCATAATCAAAAAATTCTGGATGTTCTCCATTGCTTACAGAAACATCATATCTTGCTTCGTACATACCGATTACATCTTCAAAGCATAGTCCAGTGTCGATTTGAACCATATCGTCTGTTAATGCTATTGCACTGCTTTCTAGCTTAACACCTGTTTTTTCATCTACATAGGTGTTTACTGTTTCTTCTACTGCTGATGTACTTACAGCTGTAGTGCCTGTTACAAGCATAGTAGCCATAACAATTGGCAATGATTTTTTAATTAATTTCTTCATAAGTAAAATTACCTCCTGATACCACTATATCATATCAAATTTTCCAGCCTATAAAAAGCTGGTTATAAAAATTGAGTAAAATCCACTTAAATTAAATTGGATATAATAACCACATCAATTTAAGTAGTGGTCATTATACCCCTTAAAATATATTTTGTCAACAGAATTCATAATTTTTTTAATAAAGTAAGCCTACTCTATTCTGCTTTACGTTATCTCTCTTCTAAAAAAACATCAGTTTTCAAGACGTTCAACTACATACTTATATTTACCAAAGTTGTAAGGCTCTTTCTCTTGAGTGATATTACCATATTGAATAGCATTAACAGGGCAATTACTAATACACGCCATACAGTGAGTACAATGATTGTCCCATACAGGCTTTTTATCTTCAAGCTTAATGTTATTAAGAGGACAAAGCTTTTCGCACTTACCACAGCCGATACAGGAATCTTCGACATAAAAATCCTTTGCAGTAAGCTTGTATTTACACCATATAGGGTTAAACGGAACTGTAATAAGAGTTTCGAATAAAAACACATGTCTTGCTGTAAGCTTATTTCCAGCGAGAATATCCGACGCTACCTGCTGTAGCTGGTTATATGAGCTTGTGATTCTCTCTTCTACTTCAGGCTTTTCCAGCATTGGATAATCATTACTTGCAACATAATTTCTAGGCATTTTAAACTCAGCATGACCATGACAAACCATCTTTTTTGCTTTAAAAATCTTTTTTAAGAGAATTCCTGAAGGGCCACAATAGCCACCACTTGTAAGAATAAAATACACATCATTGCTTCCGGTAAAAGATTGTTCTTTTAGATATTTAGTCATAAAGCGTGGTATTTCACATACATAAACAGGAGCACAGATAACAAACGGTTTTTCTGAATGAATAGGTGAGAAATCCTGAGATTTTATACACTCAAGAAGATTTACACACTCATCATTTGTTCGTTTAGCTAGCTCCTTAGCGATAAACTCTGTATTACCTGTTGCAGAAAAATATAAAACCATTTAATATCTCCGTAAATATATTTTTTATACTTTATTATTATATTACATTGATGTGTAAAACACAACTGTTAACCTATATATTGTATTGTAAATCAAACTAGTGGTATATAAAATCAATAACTCCTTTTCAAGCGAACATAATATATCACATAGCTTTAAGTACAAGAACCTTTGTATAATCACAGTGTAAATATTCTTCTATTTGCAAGCTATGTTTTTCAAAATAAGAATACAAATCTTTTTTAACAAATGTATGATATTGCTTTGGCTCCAAAAGATGAATTGGCATAAACAGAAGTCGTTGCGAAAGCTTTTTGCTACGCTCCCATTCAGTAACGATTATCCTGCCATCTTTTTTAAGAACTCGTCTGGCTTCGGATAATATCTTAACGCAAAGCTCTTCATCCGTTTCGTGTAATATAAGTGACACAAGTATTTTATCGAAACTTTCTGATTTAAAGCTAAGGCTTGTAGCATCCATTCTATAGAGCGTAATGTTTTTGGCGTTAGCATTTTTAACCTTTTCATTTGCAACTTTAAGCATATTTTCTGACAAATCTACACCAACGATTTTGGTTGTGGGAATAGCTTTTGAAACACCAATAGCGTTTGTTGCTGTACCTGTGCATAAATCGAGTATTTTATCGTTTTCAGATATAGCCTCTATCACAGCTTTTCTTGGACTTTTATCGTAGTTTCTAAAATAGATAACATCCAGCAAATCATATACTCTTGCAATCAACTTATAAAATATATTTATTTTCATTTTGTCACTTCCGTTCACTTTTTAGGAAACCAAGGTATACACCTGTTTACTTTTTTACAGTACTTAACATACTCATCTCCATACAAATTTTTAAGCCATTTTTCTTCTGAACACATTAACACGATTGTCATAAATACCCACCCTAAAACAGGAGCTATAAATAATGCAAGATTATTTGCAATACATACTGCACCTGTACATCCAAGTAAAAACGCACTATAAATAGGATTTCTGACAATACTATAAACACCTGCTGTAACAAGCTTGTTTTGTGTAATACCATCATAAACCTTAGAATGAAAGGCAGCACATAAATACAACAAAATTCCGAATAAAATAAGCACTACTCCAGCAAATTTCAATGGAATATCTAGCACTTTAATTTTGCACAATTCAAAATATCCAAGTGATGATAAAGCTATCCCCAGTACAGTAACCACAATTTGAAACGCAACAATTAGTGGTCCTACACCAAAAATCGGCAAATGTTCTTTTTTCTTCATAATTCTTTCCTCCAATATTTAGTACATTATATATATTACCGAACTCATTGTTCGTTTATTATAATAACCTCAAAACAGCTTAAACACAACATACAATTTCACCCCATTGTAGGTTATCGAACTTTTTTACAAATTTGTATGATAAAAATATAACCACCTATCTTTTTACCTGCCTATAGCAGATACATCACAAACGAAAAAACTCAGCAAAAGTAAAAGCTGTTTTACTTTTGCTGAGTTTATCTAGGTATCTTTAGGTAATACGTAATCAGGTATTTTTTACTTTAAATCAAATTTAGGATCTTCAAGCGTTATTACCTCGTCTATATTTTTTCTTGTCATATCGTGACGTAGCTTTCTATTTTCTACACTGTCGAATATTATAGAGAAATCATAGTCATCTGGATATAGCTCTGTAGCACTTACAAGTAGCTTTAATCGTTTATGATTTACAGTTATTTTTTTACCCTTTAGCTGTACTCCGACAATACCCTTGCTATCTGCTGTTTTACAGACAATTCCTATTTTCTTATCTGGATAAACAGTAACGCTGTCGCCTAGCTTGAACTTTGATGCTGGATTATTCATTGCTGCTTTTAGTGCTTTTTTCTTTATAATCTTAGGAACATACTGCTTCTCAATACCATCAGCTTCGTTATAATCCTTAGGAATATGCTTGGCATAATCGTCACCATATGAGGCTATAGAAGTAGTTTTCAGCATTGAATCAGGCATACCTAATCTTTTTGCTATCGAAAAGGCACAGCTTTCTCCACTTTCGCCTATAACTAATTTGTATACAGTACCAGCCATCTTACTTCTATATTCCTTTTTTACTGGCACACAAATATGAACGTTACGCAGAAGCGTAGGTGATTTAAGTTGTCAATAATATTTTAAATTTTTATTGCTTGCTATACAAACGAACCCGAGCTCATTTTCAAACTCGGGTTCATTTGTTTAATTATGATATTTGTGTTGACTACTGCAAATAATATTAGTTATCCCTTAATCTGTCTACAATGCTGTACTTAGAGGTCTGATTATATAAAATCATAGGAATCAACCAGCCAATCAGAGCAAAAACAGGTATAACCAATAAAACAGGAAGAATGGTAAATTCAGCGT
>JAXJJE010000026.1:0-2243 GCA_036298405.1 Acutalibacteraceae bacterium | reverse complement strand
GTACGATCCAAACCGTTCAGCATTCATCGCTCTTGTAGAGTATGAGGATGGCGTTAAGAGCTACATCGTAGCACCTAACGGTCTAAAGGTTGGCGATAAGGTTGTTGCAGGTGAATCAGCTGATATCAAGCCAGGTAACGCACTTCCACTTGCAAATATTCCAACAGGTACATTTATCCACAATGTAGAGCTTTACCCAGGTAAGGGTGCTCAGCTTGCAAGAGCTGCAGGTAACATGGCTCAGCTAATGGCTAAGGAGAACGGTATGGCTCTTCTAAGACTTCCATCAGGCGAGCTAAGAAATGTACCAGCTAGCTGTATGGCTACAATTGGCCAGGTAAGTAACACAGACCACGAGAACGTTAAGATCGGTAAGGCTGGTCGTAAGCGTAATATGGGTTGGAGACCAACAGTAAGAGGTTCTGTTATGAACCCTAACGATCACCCACACGGTGGTGGTGAAGGTAAGAGCCCAATCGGTCGTCCAGGTCCTGTTACTCCATGGGGTAAACCAGCACTTGGCTATAAGACAAGAAAGAAGAAGAACCGTTCAGACAAGCTTATTGTAAAGCGTAGAAACGGTAAGTAATAGGCATACAGAAAGGAGCTTTACAAATGGGAAGAAGCATTAAAAAGGGACCTTATGTACAGCCTGTACTATACAAGAGGGTTCTAGAAATGAACGAAGCTGGCGAAAAGAAGATCCTAAAAACTTGGAGCAGATCTTCAACAATTTTCCCTGCTTTCGTAGGTCACACATTTGCAGTTCACGATGGACGCAAGCACGTACCGGTTTACGTAACTGAAGATATGGTTGGTCACAAGCTAGGCGAGTTCGCACCAACAAGAACATACAGAGGTCACGCCGGTTCTAAAACATCTAAGAAATAAGGCTGAAGGGAGATAATTAACATGGCAGAATCAAGGGCTTATCTAAAATATGTCCGTATTTCACCAAGAAAGGTTAAGATTGTACTTGATCTAATAAGAAACAAGCCAGCTGACCTAGCTATGGCTATTCTAAAGCACACTCCTAAGGCCGCTTGCGAGCCACTGGAAAAGCTGCTAAAATCAGCTATTGCAAACGCTGAAACAAATCACAATATGGACGTATCAAAACTATATATAGCAGAATGCTCAGTAAGTCAGGGTCCTACCCTAAAGAGAATTCGTCCAAGAGCACAGGGTCGTGCATTTAGAATTGACAAGAAGACTTCTCATATCACATTAGTGCTAAAAGAAGCTGAATAATCTAAGGAGGAATTGCAATGGGCCAGAAAGTAAATCCACACGGTATGCGTGTTGGCGTTATTAAAGATTGGGACTCACGCTGGTTTGCAGGCAAGAGCAACTTTGGTGATCAGCTAGTAGAAGATTATAATCTTCGTAAAACACTAAAGAAGCAGCTATATGCAGCAGGTGTTCCTAAGATTGAAATTGAGCGTGACGCTTCAAAGGTAAGAGTTCACATTCACTGTGCTAAGCCAGGTCTAGTAATCGGTAAGCAGGGTAGTGAAATCGAAAAGCTTCGCAAGCAGTGTGAGGCTATGCTGGGTAAACCAGTTAATATAAATGTTGTAGAGGTTAAATCACCTGATCTTAACGCTCAGCTAGTTGCAGAGAACATCGCAGCTCAGCTAGAGAACAGAATTTCATTCCGTCGTGCTATGAAGCAGTCAATCGGCAGAGCTATGAAGTTCGGTGCTAAGGGTATTAAGATTATGTGTTCAGGTCGTCTAGGTGGTGCAGAAATTGCTCGTTCAGAGACATACCACGAGGGTACAATTCCTCTACAGACACTAAGAGCAGATATCGACTACGGTTTTGCAGAGGCTGCAACAACATATGGTCGTATCGGTGTTAAAGTATGGCTTTACAGAGGCGAGGTTCTTAATGTAAATACAAACGAGAACAACCGTCGTAGCAGAAAGCCACGCAAGGAAGGAGGCAATAAATAATGCTGTTACCAAAGCGTGTTAAATACAGAAGAGTACACAGAGGTCGTATGACAGGTAAGGCTTACCGTGGCAACAAGATTTCTTACGGTGAGTTTGGTCTACAGGCATTAGAGCCTTCTTGGATCACATCAAACCAGATCGAAGCTGCCCGTATCGCTATGACAAGATACTGCAAGAGATTCGGTAATGTTTGGATTAAAATATTCCCAGATAAGCCAGTTACAGCTAAGCCTGCTGATACTCGAATGGGTTCAGGTAAAGGTTCACCAGAGTACTGGGTTGCTG
>JAXJJE010000025.1:0-3219 GCA_036298405.1 Acutalibacteraceae bacterium | reverse complement strand
TACTTATCTTTATTGTGATTTTGGAAATTTAAGGCTTTAATGTCTACTTTAAGGTGTTTATATCACCCGTTGTACCTCTGTTTTAGTGTGACAATAATTTAGAGCATAATTTTTATTCAATAAAAAAACACAAACTCATTGTTTGTGCAGTTGTGGATATAACAAGAAACTCTCTGCTTCTACATCTGCTAATGTGAGTGCTTATACCAGATTCAGGCTATAAGCACTCTTTTTTTATCAATTTTTTCTAAGCTGTTTGCTATAAGCAAAAAAACTGGTTGTTTTATAACTTGGTTAACGTAGCAACCTATTAATAATTATATATAGCATTACACAAACAGTGATAGCTCATAACATTATAACGTAGAAATATCAGAATGCTATCAAGCGAGAAAAGGTAGTAACCAATTTAGCTCTTGATAAGTAGCTCTGAAAAAACTGTAACATTTATGCTAAAATCATTGCGAACGCTATGATTTTGTGCGATAATGAATTAATAACAGTTGAACGACAGAAATATCAGAGGTAACCACAATGGCTATCCGTTATAAGAAGCGATGGGAACTGCTTATTTACCGTGATATGAAAAAGAAAGCTCTTATAGCAATATCAGGTGTAAGTTAATCATCTGTAACAAAAATGGGGAAGAGATAAAATGCTAACACTGAGGTTCTCGTTCACATTTGTTTGACTCTGAATTGTGACATCGGAGATATTGTAGAGATTGTTCTGCCGAAGAGTCAGGAAAAATAAGGAGTAAATCGGTTAGACGAAAGACAGTTGATTACCAAGCTTGATATGGAACGTGAGAAGAACTTTTGAAGGAGTTGAGATAATGAGTGATAAAGAAACCAGATTTCGGTTTTTTAATATGGCAACATTAATGGTTGCAGGTGTTTTAGTATTATTGCTTTTAGCTGTTGTTTTACTGTTTCACGGCAATTCAACCAGCAATCAAGCTGAACCAGCGATGGTTGCACAGGTGTATTTTGATGGTGAATATCGTATTGCCGATGGGTCGTGGCAGAAGATTGTAAAAGGGAATCATATTCCTTCTACAAATGGTGATGTAACACTGCGAGGAAATTTTTATATGTTGACACCAGATGGTGAGTATGTTGGTGTTTATAGAGGAGATACACCGATTGCACTCTATACAAACCATATTAATCTGACTGTCTATGAGGGTGAAAATGAACCTTATGTACTCGATATGGAAAATCCCTTGCTCGGGGATTCTTTATGTGGTGTGGGTTGGTTTGCCTATTCTTTTACAAGTGAAAGCGAAAAAAATATCAAAATCCTTATTCATAATCCCCATAGCTTCGGAAACGACGCAGCAATTGATGAGTTGCTGTCAAATATGGCTTTTTGGACAGGTCTTGATTTCGAAAAAGGTGTTTTTGAAAGTGGAGAATTTCAAAGAAACATTGGTCTTTTATTTGTTATTGTTTCTTTTCTGTTTTTAGGAACAGCCTTGTTCTCTACCCTTATACATATAAAAAACAGTAAGATTATTTGGTTAGTAGGTATCGTCATTTTGTTCGCTGGCACATATATGTGTTATAGTGCTAATGGTGTTTCGTTCTGGAGTGAATCTATTGTTTCTAATACAACTATACTTGGTTGCTCTATGATGTTCTATATGCTGTTTCTTTCAATGGTACTTGTGCGTTTACTAAAAAGCACAAAAATGATCGGAACAATTACAGTTGTAATTCTGGGAGCTATTGAAGCAGTGCTTTTTATTTTGCCTATCTTAACAGATATCTTCTTTTACGATACATTGCTTTTTTGGTTAGCTTCGCAAATTCTTGCAAATCTAATTCTTACAGGCTGTCTTTTGAAAGAATTTGTTACAACAAAAGGAAAAGAACGTTTACTTTACGTGTTTTCAATTTTGCCACTAATCTCTTTTGTAATTGATGCTCTTATGATTGACCTTGGTATCTGGAACATAGGAGTTTCTTCAATGTATGTCTTTTTTGTCTTCTTCATTGCTTCTATGGTGATTGTGCTTAAAATTATACCGAACAATATCAATGCTCTTGCCAAAGCCAAAGAACTGGAAACAGAAAAAATGATTTTGAATGCACAGCTTACTGAAAGTCGCATTTCTACAATGATGAGTCAGATAAGACCACATTTTATCTATAACACGCTTGGTAGCATTGAACAGCTTTGCGAATTGGATCCTCCAAAGGCTGGAGAGCTTGTTCATAACTTTGCAAAATATCTGCGTGGTAATTTTGGTGAACTCGATAATCCAAAGCCTATAAGGATGTCACAGGAAATGGAACACGTGCAACACTATATCAGTATTGAAAACGTGCGTTTCCCTGATATGACCTTTTCGTTTGAGATGAGATCCAAGGATTTCAGATTGCCAGCTCTTACGATTCAACCACTTGTCGAAAACGCAATCAAACACGGATTGATGAAGCTAAAAAAGGGAGGCTCTATCCGAGTAATCTCCTACGAGACAGATACAGACTACTGTATTACTGTGGAGGATGACGGTGTGGGCTTCGATACAGGTAAATTGCTTGATGATAAGAACCACATTGGTATCCGTAACATTCGTGATCGCCTGAAGGTAATGGTTGGTGGTACTCTTGAAATTGAAAGTACACAGGGAGTCGGTACGAAAGTTTTAATTAAAATACCTAGGGAGGAAGAAATATGATTGCAATTGCAGTAGATGATGAGCCTTTAATGCTGCATGCGTTGGTAAAGGCAATAAAAGCATCTGACGATATTACTACTGTTACAGATTTTACCTCTTGTGAAGATGCTCTTGATTTTATGAAAAATAATCCTGCTGATATTGCTTTTTTAGACATCAATATGCGTGGTATGGGTGGTCTCTCGCTTGCTGAAAAAATTATCGGATTTTGTCCTGATTGTAAGATCGTGTTTTGCACTGGTTATGAGGAATATGCTATCTCAGCATTTAAGCTCCACGTCTCTGGTTATTTAATGAAACCGATATCAGCTGAGGATGTGCAGGTGGAGATAAACAATATTAAAGGTGTTAGACAGAGAGAAAAACCACTTACTGCAAAGTGTTTTGGTAATTTTGAGGTTTATGTAAATGGTGAAAAACTGGTATTTAAGCGTTCAAAAACCAAGGAGTTGTTAGCTTTTCTTATTGATAGGCATGGTGCTGGCGTAACAATTGCACAGATTTGTGTGGCACTATGGGGAAATGATCAGGAT
>JAXJJE010000024.1:0-2776 GCA_036298405.1 Acutalibacteraceae bacterium | reverse complement strand
CCTAAAGAATGTGATCAGCCCGATTACTTTTTAATTGGTAATTGATAATATCAAAACTAAAGTGTAAAAGACAGCACTTAGGCTCTATTGACAATATTGTTATATAAGAGCCTAAGTTGCTGATAAAACAGCCGATAAAGCTGTATATCAGCTTTGTGGTTTAAACGGCTTGTTTATAAAATCGGACTTCCGACCTTTGAAAAATCAGCGAGTTGTTCCGTTTAGATGAAATTTTATAAACTGGAGGTACCAAAATGAAGGTAAGTTATTTCCCAGGCTGTACCCTCAAAACAAAGGCAAAAGACCTTGACATTTATGCAAGAAAATCTGCCGAGGCTTTGGGCGTTACTCTTGAAGAAATAGAAAACTGGCAATGCTGTGGTGGTGTTTTCACTACAGATAAAAAGGAAATTGCCACAAAGTTGTCTTCTGTGCGTGCATTAAAAGAAGCACAGAGCAAAGAGCAGGCACTTGTAACAGTATGCTCTGCTTGTCATAATGTTATTAAGCAAACAAACTACGTTATGCAGAACGACGCAGAATTTGCAGACAAGGCAAATCGTTATATGGCTGACGAAACACCATATGATGGCTCAACACAGGTTTATCACTACCTTGAGTTTTTGCGTGATGTTGTTGGCTTTGATACATTAAAAGAAAAGGTAGTTAATCCTTTAACAGGGAAGAAGATTGCAGCTTACTATGGTTGCTTGCTTCTAAGACCAAACTCTGTAATGCAGATGGATGACCCAGAAAATCCACAAATTATGGAGGACTTTATCCGTGCAATCGGTGCAGAGCCTGTATTCTACTCATACAGAAACGAGTGCTGTGGTGGCTATGTAAGAATGGAAAGCCCAGAGCTTGCAACAAAGAAAAGCCAGACAGTAACAGGCAGTGCTAAAAACAACGGGGCAGAGATGATTGTAACAGCTTGCCCACTTTGTAAATATAACCTGGAGAAGAGTGGCTCAGATATTCCTGTAGTATATCTAACAGAGCTACTTGCAGAGGCTTTAGGTGTAAAGGAGGATACAAATGAATAAGTCAAATGAGTATCTTCAGCAGGAGATAATCCGTTCAAGCGGTGTTAATCCTAAAAAATGTATGCGTTGTGGTAAATGCTCAGCAACATGCCCAGCATACGACGAGATGGAGTATCATCCACATCAGTTTGTATATATGGTAGAAAGTGGAGATATTGAGCCACTTCTAAATTCAGAATCATTATACCGTTGTCTTTCTTGCTTTGCGTGTATCGACAGATGTCCTCGTAGCGTAGAGCCAGCAAAGCTTGTAGAGGCTGTTCGTCTTGCAGCTGTTCGTAAGCAGGGTGCAAATCACCTTAAGGCAGACGATATTCCTGCAATGCTAGACGACGAAATTCCACAGCAGGCATTGGTAAGTGCCTTCAGAAAATACAGTAAGTAAGGAGGAAAAGATAAAATGCAGAGAATTGGTGTTTTTGTATGTTGGTGTGGAAGTAACATTGCTGGTACAGTAGATGTAGAAGCAGTTTCTGAAGCACTTAAAAACGAGCCTGGTGTAGTCTTTTCCACCAACTATCAATATATGTGCTCACAGGCAGGTCAGAATGTAATTAAAGACGCTATCAAAGAGCATAACCTGACAGGTATTGTTGTTTGTTCTTGTTCACCTCGTATGCACGAGGCTACATTCCGTAAAACTGCTGCCGAGGCTGGTCTTAACCCATATATGGTTGAGATTGCAAACATCAGAGAGCAGTGCTCTTGGGTACATAAAGAGATGCCTGTTGGTACGGAAAAAGCTATTATTCTTGGTAAGGCTGCTGTTGCTAAGGTTAACCTTAACACACCACTTACTCCTGGTGAAACTCCAGTAGTAAAGCGTGCTTTGGTTATCGGTGGTGGTATTGCAGGTATTCAGACTGCACTTGATATTGCAGATGCTGGCTTCCCTGTTGATATCGTTGAGAAGAAGCCTACAATCGGTGGTAAGATGGCTCAGATTGATAAGACCTTCCCAACACTTGACTGTGCAGCTTGTATTCTTACACCAAAAATGGTTGATGTAGCACAGAATGATAAAATCCGTATCTTCTCATACAGTGAAGTAACAGATGTAAAGGGCTTTGTTGGTAACTTTGATGTTACTATCAAGAAGAATGCCCGTTTTGTAAATGAAGACGCTTGTACAGGCTGTGGTGCTTGTGTAGAGAAGTGTCCTCAGAAGAAGGTACCAAACGAGTTTAACCTTGGCATGGATAACCGTCATGCTATCTATATTCCATTTGCTCAAGCTGTACCAAAGGTTGCTACAATCGACCCTAACTATTGTACAAAGCTAAAGACTGGTAAGTGTGGCGTTTGTTCAAAAGTTTGTACAGCAGGTGCTATTGATTATACACAGAAGGACGAGTTCATTCAGGAGCAGTACGGTGCAATTGTTGTTGCTACTGGCTTCAATCCAATCAGCATGGATAAGTTTGATGAATTCGCATATAACCAGTCAAAGGATGTTATCACATCTCTTGAGTTTGAGCGTTTAACAAACGCAGCTGGTCCTACAGCTGGTAAGCTTCTTCGTCCATCAGACGGCAAGCACCCTCATACAATCGTATTTGTACAGTGCGTAGGCTCTCGTTGTGACGCTTGTGCAGAAAAGGGTAAGGAGTATTGCTCAAAGATTTGCTGTATGTACACTGCAAAGCACGCGATGCTTACAAGAGATAAGTATCCAGATACAGATGTTTATGTATTCTATATAGATGTAAGAACACCTGGTAAGAACTTTG
>JAXJJE010000023.1:0-5800 GCA_036298405.1 Acutalibacteraceae bacterium | reverse complement strand
TGGTAAAGGTGTAAACACCTATCTTCCTTGGTCAGAGCACCCCCTCGAACATCGCAAATCAAGAACCCCTCAATAGAAGTAATTTCGTGAATCACTTTTGCTGAGGGGGCTATGCGTGATTGAGTTGACGCTTACTGATAATCAGTATATTTATACAATTTGTCTTTTTGTGCATCTAAGCTGTATCCATCTATCTGCATGGAAGTGGGTACGCGGGTGTATATGGTAGCATTTGAGTTGCTTTTTATGGAATAATCTCCATTTCTTCACTAAAACATACATTTAAACTACACACTAATTCTTGGTATTTTTTTCTGAATATCTTTAATCGATTCTCTTATCTTGTTTATGGAATCTTTCACAATAGTATAGTATGTGTCGGTTATTGAATGTTCAGTATCACCTATTCTTTTAATATGACACAGTTTTTTTATAATATTATCCTTAATTGGAAGTAGCTTTGCTTCATCAGTTATCACAACGATATTAAGCATATCATATAAATACAAAATCCTTTGCGCATCTAAAGGATGGTCTCTTTTTTCAATTCTATCTGGATCATAATAATTCTGCATTAATTTATCATTATAAAATTCTTGATAATTCTGTCTTTGCATATTTTCAAACAGAAAATATACTGCTAAAAATAGCTTCTCCACTTCCTCTGTAATGTTGTCAATATGATGAGTAAATTGAATATATTTCATCAGATAATCCATTGAAAACATATCGGCTTCACATTCTTCTGCAATAAGTTCATTCGGCTTTGTTAAACTTACATCTAAGTGTCCACAAAAAATATGTGCATACTCATGTGCTGCTATAAAATAAAATCCATATTCAATAATATCATCTAAATATTGTTCTTTCTGTTCCTCACTCGAAAAGAAGTTCCAATCGTAGCGTCTTAGATACTCTTTTTGCTCTTCTATAATACCTTTATGCACAAATATACAATATTCATCGTCAATCTTTGCAGATAAAGCATTTATAGATGTTTCATTTATCAATAGCAATTCCATTCCAGGTGGAATTATTTTTTTCTCATCTCTCAATACTATTCTTTCTCGTGTTATCATTTCTTGAAAATGATTTACAAAATCACATCCCTGCACTGTTATATAAATAGAACCTTTTCTTTCTTTTTGTAAATATTGTATCATTCTTTCAATAGACACCATTTAATACTCCTTTCTTTGAGTAAGTATCAGCTCCGTCAATCGACTCAAGAAAATTATACACCTGTTCCAAGCACATTTCAATTAAAATTCTGCCAGATTTTATCCCGACAAAAATTACATATCATGTATTAATGATTTATTTGCAAAATTTTTTCTAAAAGAAGGATTTTAATTTGGCAACAAACAGAATGCTAAAATTAATATCTTATTATAAGACGAGCAATCTATCTAAGACAGTATAGTGCAATACTTTGATACATAGATAAAGAAATCAATTAATATCAAAAATACTGATTAGACACAACCCTTTTATCAGTGTGATATTTATAATTCCAGTAAACACCTTGATGTTCACTCAGACAACCACAGATTTCTTTATATGTAGAACATTGGTCATACAGTGTTTTTTCTGTTGAATATGATTTTACATTAACTACAGCATGCCAATGGTAGTTAAATGCATTTCCTTCGCTTCCGTAATGTGGCGCAAGCATAACCTGATGAACTTTCATTGTCATATAATCAAGAAAGTATTTTACTACTTCATCTAAGGTTATTTGTACATGCTTAGAGGATCTTTCACTTAATACCATGTGAAAGAGTCTACGGTGGCTATCCAATTCATTATAAGGGTTTGTAGCTCATAAAACTCTCCTACCATTTTGTAATAATCCAAGGCAAGACCATTGATAAAATTATACCTACTGAGTATTTTTAAATAATATATCATAATGACAATAGAGTTTATTCTTATATAGAAAGTGACAAAGACAAATAAATTAAGAATTTTGTCATATTGAGACTCGCCTTGAAATCCCTCGATTTGCAACAAAAATCCAGCACTTTTTCTTTTTTAAACAAGCCCTAGTTGCAACAAAGGTAGCTAAAAACGACGAACTAAAACATCGTTCTATCAGAGAATCAATCCCAGAATTTATACGTTTTAATATCATAGAAAGTGAGGTGCGAAATGTCATCTGACAGTTTTACAAAAGAAAACCTTTTAATATCTCTGATTATCCAGAAATAACAACTACTGTTTAATGCACAGCTTCAGAGCAGAAAGCCAGAACAACCTACGACAATATTCTGCGTTTTTGCGATGACCCTGATGTTATTGACCCGATTAAGTTTTTGAGAGCCAGAGAGGTTGTGCATTTTCAGCGTTTTGGTGAGGCTTTGAGATTGCTTACTGACAGACTTGACAGCAAGAATTACTATGAGTTTAACCCTAGCTTTGACAAATGTAAAATGAAGTGCGAAGCAGAAAAAGACAAGGATAAGAAAAAATAACAGGATTTCTGTATAATTCAGATTTTTAATATATAATATAAAGACAGCCAAAAGACAGTTGCACTATAACAGCAATTGCCTTTTGGCTATTTTTTCAGATAATTCCTTTAATAATGAACTACGTTAAAAAGCAAACTTCTTACGGCATATTTTGTACCAAACTTCATACTGCGTCCTCGCAATGTGTCAGCCTTGCTGTGGGTCAGTATTCGTTTGGTTCAAAAGCACCTTGTAAATTTTTGTCCACCTTTTATCAAAGTTTAGTATTAATAAAGCACAACAAAGGTTATATTCTTTACCGTTTGGTGCGAATATAGCCTTTGTCTGCTTGCCATTAATTACGACGATTTATTTTCGTTAATCAGGGCATTTTATTTTGTTTTGATTTTACAGTGCATTTTCAAGCACTATATTTAAGCCTGAATAATATTTTGAGTATTAAAATTTATAGCTTAAACAGTAAACTAAGCATTACGCCTTAGTAGCCTTCAGAGCTTTGATTTTTAAATATGATTATCACACTATCCCTAAAAGCATTTTCTGGATAAGTACAGCGTCTAAAACACTTATTGTGCCGTTTGAATCAACATCAGCACACAAACTCTGCACTTCATTAAGGGCTATCTTACCTACTATATACTCCAACACAAATATAACATCGATAATCTCGATGTAACCGTTTCCATTAGCATCACCAAATACTAAAACTGGCTCATACTCAATTTCTAATTCCTTTGTGGAAGCATTATAGGTAAATGTGTATTTACCACCTGTAGCGTTAAGCTTTGTAGCCTCTGTAGTGCCTGCAGAGTAATCAATAGTTGCTGTGTCTGTATATGTACCATTAAAGCCTAGTGTTGTGCCATCATCATTAATATTAAATGAATATGTTCCAACCTGTAACTCTACGACACCTGTGTAGATGTTATCGTTTATTTCTTCAAGTGTTAAATTAATATCACCAGTTACTGATATATCCTTTACTGGTAGATATTCTGACCATATACCATTTGCATTATCATACTCATGATCATTCACTGTAAAGCAGTTATAACCTTTTGGTATTGTCAGGACATCAGTTTGGTTCCAGACACTATCCAAGTCAACTGCTGTTTTTTCTGGATCCATTCTAAAGAAAACCATATCTATATATTCACCTATTTCAGCAAAATATATACCATTTTCATTTTGTAGTTTTACAAATTTACTATCTCCAGTCTTAGCGTCCCATGCAAGAACAGCAAACCACGCATCTGCCTCTTCCCAATGCTTTGGAATAAAGTATACCACATTTGGATTATAAGTAGGTTCAGCACCACATACTGTGCATTTGCCATTTTCAAAGCTGTGTTCTGCTGCCGGGATTATCTCTGATGCAACCAGTGTTTTGCCACACCTTGAGCACTTCTTGCACTCAGTTAAACCTGTTTTTGTACAGTTTGCGTCTTTTGCTGGTGAAATTTTTACAGTATGATTTCCAGTGGCAGTGTTACTGTAACAGGATTCATCAACACAAGGTATTACATAATAAACCTTTTCGCCACCCAGAACAGGGAATTTATCCTTATTCAATTCCTGACCCCAGATTTGCTCTGTTTGCTTGCCCTGTAGCAGGTAAGCTACCTCACCACTTGCAAACTGGTCAGCTGTTTTTGCTGTTGTATCATCAAAGTTGTCGGTTTCGCTATCTGATAAGTAATAGCTGTTTGTGGTTTTACCATTGTTATAACCAACCACACCACTTACAGAAGATGTAGCACTAGCTTCACCTGTGTTGTAGCAGTTTGTGATTGTGCCATTGTTACTACCAGCCACGCCACCTACATAACAATATCCACTGACTTCACCTGCGTTGTAGCAGTTTGTGATTGTGCCATCGTTAATACCAGCCACACCACCTACATAATAATCTCCAACGACTTCACCTGTGTTGTAGCAGTCAGACATTTCGATGTTAGAATAAGACATACCTGAGGTATTTGACACAGCAGGAAGAGAATTTGCAGAGCGATAGTAATTATTTTTCATAACTGTATCCACTCGATTCGCTCCATTGCTGCTGGTTTGCAGGTATCTGCCAGCTAGCTGACCTGCAAAGGTAGTGTTTACTACAGTAATAGTACCAACGCTCAGGAAGTTATTCATAAAGTAATTTGCACCACGGTTGTAGCCCAGTATACCACCTACCTAAATATTGTCTTTATATCCAGTGGTTATAGATCCAGCAAACAGACATTTTTCAGTTTTCACTACACTTGTGTAGGCAATATATCCAACAATACCACCAGTACAATCGCAGTATTGATTGCCAAGATTCATCTTGCCACTGTATGTGCAACGCTCAATTATAACATAATTCCATGGACTGGAAGATTTACCTACGGCATTACCTACAATACCACCTGTTGCACCCTTTGTATAATTATCGCCCATAGTAAAGTTTACTTTAGAATTTACATTTGTGATATAGCAGTATGCATTTACAGCCTTTGCCATACCAACAACACCTATATTACCACCGTTATATACACAGGCTGTGGTTGCCTGACCACTTATGGTAAAGTTCTTGACTGTAGCATCCTGAATCATACCAAAGAAGCCGTTACTACCTGGAATTCTGATTGTCTGCTTGTAGTTTTTAATAGTATAGCCCTGACCGTCAAATGTACCGGTAAAAGGTCTTCTTTCTGAACCGATAGAGGTCCACTCTTTGTTTGCAAGGTCGATGTCAGCTGTCAGCTTTGCATTTGCTGAGCTGTCACTTGCATTAACATAGGTAGCAAAGTTAAAAAGGTCATTAGCATTAGCAATGTAGTATATACCATCAGATTTAATACCACACACGCTACATTTGCCATTTGTACCATACTTATGGTCACTTGTTAATGCATCAGCCTCGTTGTTTGTATAGCTTTTAGCAGTGCCAAAGCAGTACTTTACAGCATAAACACCACTGCCTGTAAGGCTTGGGTAAGCACTGCCTATAGTCTGCTTAAAGGTACCATTATTAACAGAATAATTCAGCTTATAGGCAATTTCGCCTGTGGTAAAGCGAGTATCAGAAACGCCACATTCGCCAAATTCTCTGCCAGCAGCACTATGCTCAGACAAATTACCATAATCGGTGTAGCAGTTTTCGATAACACCAGGACGGTCACTGCCGTTTGAGTCATTTATATCTCCGTAGTTGTCACCAACAATACCACCTTTACGACCTGCATTGATGGTGTAATTATACTGGAAGCAATCACGGATAATACCTGCATAGTTACAGCCTGCAATACTACCTGCAACACCGTTGGTTGTATTTACCTTTGTGTTGATAT
>JAXJJE010000022.1:0-4405 GCA_036298405.1 Acutalibacteraceae bacterium | reverse complement strand
CCCACGAGGGGTGTTACCCCGAGCAATCAATTTGCTTCGCAAATTGGTTACATTATCCCATAAACTTTTGAAAAAGTTTAATCAAAACTTTTAAGTTTTGGTTTGTGCGTAACTCCCCCACAAACTACAATTTATATCACATAGTGCTACACCCCACACAGCTTTTTGTGTGGGGTGTGATTTTATACCAAATATTAAATTTAGTATTATTCCATTGCTTCTATTCTTTTTTGCTGTAGCTCTTTGCTTTGCTTTTGTGATTTTATAACCTTCATTCGTGAGAATTCCTCTCTGTCCATTTCATCGAGGGCATCAGTTATAAATTTAACATTAGCTTCAAAACGAGGAATCATAATATTTTTAAGAGCATTTGCTCGTCTTTGTGTAGTTTTAATTGCTACAGCCAGTCTATATACGCTGTTTTCAATCTCGGCTAGGTCGGCTGTAAGCTTTTTAACCTGTACAAACTTAAATCTTGCTTCGTCAAGCTCGCCATTTGTAGCGTACATACCGTAATCAAGCGAAATTTTAACATCGTCACAATCTATTGTTACAATAGGAATTTCTACACCCATTACACTTCTGTAAGAAAGCTGAAGTGAATTTTCTACAGGTATAGAATTTGCACGGGCACTGTTAAAGCCCAATGTAATGTTGGCTGTTTGTAAGCTTTGATACGCCTGACTATAGGCATCATCTATCTTACCTTGAATTTCGTTAGCCTTATCAATAAGCGTCATCATTTCTCTTATTAAAATGTTACGCTTTTTATCCATAAGGTCATAGCCAACCTTTGCAAGAGCCAAGGATTTTTTTGTATTTATTAAATTACCCTTTGTTGCAACTGCATTATTTGCCACACGCTCTCACCTACCCTTTATAATTTAAAATAAAATTTATTTTTCTTCAGAGTTTGCAGCCTCGTATTCCTCTATGTTCTCTATATAGTGTGCATTTAAAACTGCATCATCTACACGGTCAAGCTCGCTTTTTGGAAGATGTGAAAGCAATCTCCAGCCTAAATCAAGGCTTTGCTCAATGCTTCTGTTTGCTTTACTACCCTGATTAACAAACTGTTCTTCAAAAAGCTTACCGAAATTCATATATTTTTTATCAATTGCTGATAGCTCCTCTTCACCTATTACAGAAGCAAGTGAACGAGCATCCATTACTCTTGCGTAAGAAGCGAATAGCTGGTTCGCAAGTGGCTGATGGTCTTCTCTTGTAAAGCCCTTACCGATACCGTCCTTCATCAATCTTGAAAGTGAAGGAAGTACAGAAACAGGTGGATAAATACCCTGTGCCTGTAGGCTTCTGTCAAGAACAATCTGACCCTCGGTGATATAACCTGTAAGGTCTGGGATTGGGTGAGTAATATCATCATTAGGCATTGTCAAAATAGGAATTTGTGTAACTGAGCCTGTTTTGCCTTGAATCATACCTGCACGCTCGTACATTGAAGCAAGGTCTGAATAAAGATAACCCGGAAAGCCCTTTCTGCCTGGGATTTCGCCCTTAGATGTACTAAATTCTCTAAGTGCCTCTGCGTATGATGTCATATCTGTCATAATAACAAGCACGTGCTTGTTTTGCTCGAATGCCAGATATTCAGCTGTAGCAAGTGCACACTTTGGTGTAAGAATACGCTCGATGATAGGGTCGTTAGCAAGGTTTAGGAACATTACTACTCTTTGAAGTACACCAGACTCTTCAAAGCTTTTTCTAAAATATTCAGCTACGTCATTTTTAACACCCATAGCAGCAAATACAATTACAAAGCCTTGGTCATCATCGTCTGCAATTTTAGCCTGACGCACAATCTGTACTGCAAGCTCGTTGTGGCTCATACCAGAGCCAGAGAATATAGGTAGCTTTTGACCACGAATAAGTGTTGTAAGTGTATCTATAGTTGAAATACCTGTATTTATATAGTTTTGAGGATAAATACGAGATACTGGGTTTATAGGAGAACCATTGATGTCGTACTTTTTATCTGGGAAAACATCGCCTAGTCCGTCTATAGGCTCACCCGAACCATTGAAAACTCTGCCGACAATCTCTGGTGAAAGCGGCATTTCCATTGGGTGGCCTGTTAATCTTGTTCTTGTATTTGTTAGAGAGATTGCACGAGTACCTTGGAAAACCTGTACTACAATACGCTCACCCTCCATTGTTACAATTCTACCCTTACGAATAGTACCGTCTTCTAAACGAATGTCCACAACCTCATCGAAAAAAGCATCCTTTACTCCGTCGATAACTATAAGTGAACCGTTTATTTCTTTAACGCCCACATAATCTATAATCATTGGTGCATTACCTTCTTTCAATGAATTTATAATTGCACATTTGTTATCTGTGCAATTTTCTCGTCTATTTCTTTGATGTAGTCATCAAACATTTCTAGCTTATTATTTGGAATATCGTATTTCATCTTTACAAGCTTGTCAAACAAGCCAAGCTCAAGTACTCTGCTGATTGGAATGTTAGCAGCTACAAGGTGCTTTGTTTTCTCGTAAAGGTGTAGAATAGTTTTCATCATTAACAGCTGCTTTTCGATGGTAACATATGTATCATCGCTGTGGAAAGCATTTTGCTGTAGATAGCCTACTCTTATAAGCTTTGCAACCTCAATAACAAGCTTCTGGTCGTCTGGCAATACATCGGCACCAATAAGCTTAACAATTTCCATAAGTGCATTTTCTTCTTGAAGAAGTGCACTTATACTGTTACGAGCCTTAATAAACTCAATGCCATAGTTGTCTTCAAACCATTTATCTAAATCTGTAAAATACTCACTGTAGCTACCAATCCAGTTAATAGCTGGATAATGACGAGCATAAGCAAGTGATTTATCAAGTGCCCAGAAGCAACGGATAAATCTTTTAGTATTCTGTGTAACCGGCTCTGAGAAGTCACCACCCTGTGGAGATACTGCACCGATAATTGTAACTGAGCCTTCACCGTCACATAGTGGTGTAACTCTGCCTGCACGCTCATAGAACTCTGCAAGTCTTGAAGGCAGGTAAGCTGGGTAACCCTCTTCGGCTGGCATTTCTTCTAGTCTGCCTGAAATTTCTCTTAGTGCCTCTGCCCAACGAGATGTTGAGTCTGCCATAATTGCTACATCATAGCCCATATCACGATAATATTCAGCAAGTGTAACACCTGTATATATAGAAGCCTCTCTTGCTGCAACAGGCATATTAGATGTATTTGCGATAAGCACTGTACGGTCTGTCATTGGTCGGTTATTTTTAGGGTCGATAAGTGCTGAGAATTCCTCAAGAACCTGACTCATCTCGTTACCACGCTCACCACAGCCAACATATACAATAATGTCAGCATCGCACCATTTTGCAATTTGGTGCTGTGTCATTGTTTTACCAGTACCAAAGCCACCTGGTACAGCAGCTGTACCACCCTTAGAAACTGGGAAAAGTGTATCAATTACTCTTTGACCGGTAATAAGAGGGATTGTTGGTGACAAACGTTCTTTAACAGGACGTGGTGTTCTGATTGGCCACTTTTGGCAAAGTGTAAGGTTATACTCCTTGCCGTCCTCAAGCTCAAGAGTAACAATAGTATCCATCAGCTTGTATGAGCCATTCTTTGCAACACTCTTTACCTTACCACTTACATTTGGTGGAACAAGTAATCTGTGCTCTATAACTGGTGTTTCAGGCAATGTAGCATAAATTTGACCAGAGGTTAAAACATCACCTTTTTTAACCTTTATTGTTACACTCCATTGTCTTTCCATATCCAAAGAAGGTACAGAAACACCTCTTGATATAAACGCACCACTTTTTTCTGCAATTGCACCCAGTGGTCGCTCTATTCCGTCGAAAATATTTGTAATAATACCAGGACCTAGTAGTACATTCATTGGTGCACCTGTGCCAACTACAGGGTCACCAGGCTTTAAGCCTGTAGTTTCTTCGTAAACCTGAATTGTAGTAAGGTCATCTGTAATAGTAATAACCTCACCAACAAGCTGTTGCTCGCCAACATATACCATTTCCATCATAGAAAAGGCATTTGTCTTTAAAACTGTAACAACAGGGCCATTAATACCGTATATTACATTCTGATTTTCCATTTAAAATCATTTCCTCTCTGTGGAGATTGATTAATCGAATTGGAATTTGTCGGGGAGTTAAAAAATCGCACAAACTCAAACTTAAAGTTTGGGTAAAGCCTTTTTAAAGGCTTTTGGGTCATGCAACCAATTTGCGAAGCAAATTGATTGCGTAAACAAGCACTGTGTGCTTGTTTACATAAAATAAAGTTTTAAGGGCAACGCCCTTAACGCCTAAAGAATATTTAAAAATGCCTTTTCAAGGCATTTTTAGGAAAAACTATGAGTTAAAGGGCTTTGCCCTTTAAAATCCCACGAGGGGTG
>JAXJJE010000021.1:0-2495 GCA_036298405.1 Acutalibacteraceae bacterium | reverse complement strand
TTTAATATTCATTGCAAACAAATTACAACATTTCATATTTTATTACAAAAACATCAAAATCACAAATAATTTATTATGTAATTTTATCAAGCTCTATTTTATTTTCATTATAATCTATTTCAATTTTGTCACCATATAACACATAATTAAAGCAATAGCTTTGCTTTAAATCATCATCAAATATTTTAATTGCTTCATCGTTAATTAACGCTGTGCCCGTTATAGCATAGTTAAAATCGGTTGTGCTTATTTTTAGCTGTGCTGTATCCTTAGTAAATGAAAGAGAAATTGCTTTTCCGAATTTGTCAGATTTTTCCCAGCTGTAATCCATAAGCTCGTTTTTGGGTGATGTAATTTGCTGTGTGGTACATCCACAACAAGTTTCTGCAAAGCATATAACACATAACAATAGCATACTTAATTTTTTTAAAAGCATAAAAAACACCTCGTACATATATATTGTAAATATTTTTCTGATATGTTAACAAAAATATTACAAACTGAGTAATTATTATAAAGCAAATCACTTTACTAAAATTTTGTTTTGTGTTATAATTAACTTCAACATTTTGTGAATTTAACACAATCTTTCAATTTTATACTAAACATCTGTTAAATTTTTGTTTAGTTTTAATAATTACGAGAATATTTTTTTGAATGGAGGAAATTATTATGGCTAAAAACGAATTTATGACTTATAAAAACAAGCCACTAGTAAGAAGTGGTGATGTTCTTTTTTATGGTAATATGAGTGACCCCTATGTAGTACGAATTAAAGTAAAATCTTATAAAAAAGTGGGAGATTTAGATGTTGCCGACAAAGTTTCAATTCAGCTTATCAGCACCGACCCACAGCTAAGCCCACGCAAGCAGATAATTAAATCTAGCGAAAAAACAGGACTATACAGTGCAATGGATTTTGTAGATGTATGGCTAAAAAGAGCCTTAAAGCCACAGGCACAATAAAATCTGATTAAAAAAACAGCTTCTGACGTTACTTTGTCAGAAGCTGTTTTTAATTATTAATTATTAATTTCTAATTTTAATCTCTATCGTTTCCTCGTACATAAAGTGCAAGCCTTAACAGCTGTAATATAGAAGAAAATAGTGCAGCCACATAGGTAAGTGCAGCAGCTGATAAAACCTTTTTTGCACCGACTAATTCATTGTCTGATAAAATACTTGTATCACGTAAAATTCTAAGTGCTCTGCGTGATGCGTTAAATTCTACCGGTAATGTAATAAGCTGAAAAAGCACTACAAACGAAAACAAAAACACACCTATCCTAGCAAGCCCCATAAAACCCAGTAATACACCAATTACTATTATAGGCCAAGACAATGCAGAGCCAATATTTGCCACAGGTACAGCAATAGACCTTAAATTCAAAGGTAAATATTGTTCCTGATGTTGAATAGCGTGACCACATTCGTGAGCAGCTACACCTATTGCAGCAATTGAGGTTGAACCATAAACACTGCTTGACAATCTTAATACCTTTTCCTTTGGTGAATAATGGTCAGTTAAATGACCCTGCTCCAGCTCTATGGTTACATCATATATTCCGGCATTGTGCAAAATAGCCTCGGCAGCGTCTCTGCCAGTCATACGTCTTGCATTGCTTTGGTTGCTGAATCTGCTGAATGTAGTTTTTACATTAAAAGAAGCTACGGCACATATAAGTGCACCAATTATTACTAAAATCAGGGTTGGATCCCAATACAAAATACCATCTCCTTATTTTTTAATTGTTAGTTGTATGATTTATAATATGTTTTCTTTTTAAATTATCAAAGCTATTATAAACACACAACAATTTCATATTCTATATTACATTGCTATAATTTTATATCCTTTTACTCTATTTGTAAATACCTTTTACTGCTGTTTTATAGTGCAAAAACTTACTTTTAGTGCAAATTATAGTACAAATTTTTAACCAAATATAAAATTTTACTTTCTTCTATAAATTTAAGCTTTTTTAAAGGTTTTATGTTATACTTAAATATAATAATAAATATATCAGATGAGGTGAAGCAAGTGAGAGTATTAATTATTGAAGATGAATACAGCCTGGCTGATGCTTTGCGTGAAATATTAAAAAAAGAAAAATGGACAGTTGATATAGCAACCGATGGTCAAGAGGGTTTAGACCAAGCACTAACAGATATTTACGACGCTATTGTACTTGATGTAATGCTACCAAGCTTAAATGGCTTTCAAATTCTTAACGAATTGCGTAGCGAGGGTGTTGAAACACCTGTGCTTATGCTTACTGCTAAAAGCGAAATTGACGACAAGGTACATGGCCTTGACTGTGGTGCAGATGATTATATGACTAAGCCATTTCAAACAAAAGAGCTGTTGGCAAGGCTTCGTGCCATTACAAGACGTAAGGGCGAAATCGAAAGCAATATTCTTTCGTTTGGTGATTTACAGCTTAATACAAGTGTTGGCGAAATCTATTGTAAAACCACTGGCAAAAGTATGAAGC
>JAXJJE010000020.1:0-7821 GCA_036298405.1 Acutalibacteraceae bacterium | reverse complement strand
ATATTAGCCATAGTAAAGGTTTTACCCGAGCCTGTTACACCAAGCAGGGTTTGCTCTTTGTTGCCGTTTTCGATTGATTTACAAATTGTATCAATAGCCGTGGGCTGGTCACCTGTTGGCTTATATTCAGAATGAAGTATAAATTTATCCATAGGCTCCTCCTTTTTCTTACTTTACGATTACTAAATAATCTTTATTTATAAAATGGATTTATTATTACATTTTATGCAAAATAATGCCACGTTAGAGTATAGCACAAAAAAATAAAAAAGTATAGATAAAAAAGAGAACATTGGTTCTTTTAATTATCTATACTTTTTGTGTATATTTTTATCAGATCAAATCATCTCATCCATAAAGCCAGATTCCCTTAGCGAAACATAATCATCATCTGCAACAATAACATGGTCAATAAGTGCTACCTGTATCAGCTTTAACGCCTGAAACACCTTACCTGTAGTGTAAATATCGTCATTAGATGGCAACGCAAGTCCACTTGGGTGGTTATGTGCAAGCACTGCAAATTTTGCATTATACATAACAGCCAATTCTATTATCTTACGCACATACACCTCACAGGCAGACACCGAGCCCTTGCTTACAACTCCACAAAATACCTCTTTATGCTTGCTGTCTAAAAGCAACAGCACAACAGCCTCGTAATCTCTGCCAACAAATTTATGCGTCAGCTTTTCGCCTGCGTTTTCTACATCAATTATTTTATCTGTGTTATTATGCTTGTCGTCCATATAAAGCCTGCATATCTGTGGAATAAGCTTTAAATAGATAGCACAATTCTCGCTTATACCCTGCTCCTTCAGCTTATCAATGGGTGCGTCAAATACAGCCGAAAGTGAACCAAATGCATCTATAAGCTTGTGTGCTATAGGGTTAGTGTCTTTTCGGGGTATTGCATAGTACAGCATAAGCTCTAAAATCTCGTGCGTTTCAAGACCGTCAAAGCTGTTATCTAAAAACTTTTTTCTTAATCTGTCTCTATGTCCACTGTGTGGATTATCAGCCATATTCTACACCCCCTTTTTTTATATAACTAAATTATAATACAGAGCTTCGGAAAATGAAAGAATTAATTACAATTTTTACCAGAACTTTTATCGGCATAAAGTTATATGTAGTACAAACAATAGGTTTAAGAGGTGATTTTATGAACAGCGATACAATTAATCTTTTAAAGGAATGTAACGCAGGCTGTAAAAGTGCCACAAACAGTATGGAGCAGGTGCTTGGCTATGTTAACAACGATAAGCTTAAAAATGTTATCAACGATTACAACGATAAGCACATAAAAATAGGCGATGAATGTCATAGTCTGCTTAATAGATATGGCAGTGATGAAAAAGACCCACAGACAATGGCAAAGGCTATGAGCTTTATTTCTACCGAAGTGAAAATGATGACAGACAACAAAAACCAGAAGGCAGCAGAAATTATGATGGACGGCTGTAATATGGGTATAAAAAATGTAAGTGGATATATTAATAAATATACCCACGCTAATACCGACAGCGTAGACCTTGCAAACAGAATAGTAAAGCTAGAGCAAAGCTTTATTGAGGATTTAAGAGCGTTTTTATAAAATTGGTAGCTTGTCGGGATATGCACAAACCAGTAATAGAACAAGCTTAATACTGTTATAAAAAAAGCCTTGCAGTTAAAAAAATCTGCAAGGCTTTTGATTTAGAATATATTTGTCAGTCGCTTTTTCATTGCTAAAACCCAATCCTTTGGTAGCTTGCTTGGGCGTAGAATTGTAAGAGCGTATGCGATTTCTGTGAGTAAATCACAGTTGAATGAAAGCATACCCGAATATCTTATCTTATTGCTTTCAACCTTATCTACCGAGCTGTTGCTTATATGCTCTACCATAAAGTGCTGTATAAGCATAATCTCGCATAGGTAGCTTATACGTGGGTCATCAAGCCTTACGTTTTCAAGCTGATGCATTGCAGACCAGTCAAATTGAGCAAGGTCGCTGGTGTGTAGCTTGTAGCGTTGTGACTTAGGTGTAGATAAAACAAATTCAGTAAGCAAACAGCCTATTAAGCAAGCAAAAATTACATACATTATTTTTAGCATTGCCTCTGGGCTGATAGTAGCTGCTTGAAAGTATAGGCACGATAAAAGCTGAGTAGAAAATGCTGTTACAGAAAAAATATTTTTTACTGTAGTCAAACAGATAATAGTAACTATAATAGCCACGGTAGCTCTGGCTTCAAACGGAACCATTCTTAGTGTTACCATATAAATAGAAGCTACAGCTATTATACCGGTACAGCCTATTAGTGTAAGCTTCAATCGCTTGTCCTGAGAGATTGCCAGAATAGCTGTTAATGCAATTGGGCAAAGTGTAATGTCAGATACAGATATCAGCTGAGAAATAGCTGTGCATAACGAAACAAGCAAAGACATTTGCAAGGCATTTCTGAAATTAAGAGATACTATTGTGAATCTCTTTTTTAGTACAGAATATCTAAAGGCGATTGCTTCTTTTATGCTTGTTTTAATTATTGGCTTGCCTCTGTACTTTATAAAGCTTGCCAGAGTGAGTATGTACTTTTTCCATAGCGATGAAAGCTGTGGGTTGCTAAGACTGTATTCGTCAACAAAGTTGCTTAGGTTTATTGATAAACGCTTTAATGATTTTATCTTTGAGAAATATTTTATAAGCTCTTCAAAATAAGCCTTGTCGTTGTCTGTCAGCTCGCCAAGCTTTGCAGGTGTGTCATATATAAGGTCGCTTAGCTGTTCTAAGGTCATCAAAGCAAGAAAATCATTTTTTGTTGCCTCGTCAAGCAAATAGTCCTGATTAAGCATTTTGTCGTATTCAGCTTTGCAAAAGCTGGTTGTAAGGTTAAATAAATCAAGCTTACCCTTAACGTTTTCGTCAAGCAATGATTTTAGCTTTTGGGCAATTTCATCACAGCCACTAAGCACATATGGGTTATCCTTGCGTTTTCTGAACATATTATTAAATAATGTAAGGAATACTCCACCAACAGCAATGCAGAATAAACAGCTTAAAATTCGTGGCAAAAACATATCAGCAGTTACATGCCCTTGATATTGCATTAGTAAAAGCTGTAGGGTAAACATAAAAAGCTTGCCCTCTTTAAAGTTATCACAAAAAATAAAAGCAAATGCAAATATAAGTATAAAATTTATAAATAATCCAGCCAGAACATTTAAGCTTGCAAGTGTACCCATTATTACAATGAATAACAGATATACAGCATTTCTCAGATAGTTTTCAGTATTAAGGGTAGTTGTAAAAAGCCCCTTTATACTCAACAGCGACACCAAAGCCACCAGAATATACTCTGCACCAAAAATAGCCTTTACAGAAAAACATAGTATAATGCCTAACACAGCCACGGGCAGATAGATTAAAAAGTTAGTTGCAAGGCTTTTAACCCCCGATATACAACCATTTTTTAACTTATTAAACATATAAACTAACCTCGTAATAGTAATTATGTATTATTTATATAATTAAGCTAATTTTACAACAGTTTGTAATTACAGTCAAGCATTATCATTATATAAATTTGATAAATGTAAACTCCTAAAGTGAATTCCGTTGTGAAATTTACTTTAGGAGTTCATACAAGCTACTGCTGTTGCAAAAGCTGATAATAGTGATATAATTAATTACAAATAAATTTATGGGGTGATTATATGCCTGCTGATTTACATTGTCATTCTGTTTGCTCTGACGGTGCAACATCAATAGACAACATTTTCAGACTAGCTAAGCTTAACAAGCTTGACGCTGTTGCTATTACCGACCACGATACATTTATAGGCTTAGAAAAAGCCGAAAAAGCGTCCGAAAAATATAACGTGGGACTTGTTAAGGGTGTAGAAATTTCTACCTTTGATTACACTCGCAACAGAATGGTGCATATGCTGTGCTACAACTGCAAAAAGCCAGAAATGTTTAACGAGGTTTTTGAAACCTCTATTAAAAATCGTTATAACGCAATGATAGCCTCTGTTGAGAAAATACGCACACGCTACAATATTGATTTTGATATGGTCGAAGAGCTTGCATGCGAAAGCTCTACTGTGTTTAAAAGCCATATTATGCTAGCTTTAATGAATGCTGGCTATACCGACAAGGTGTATGGTGATTTGTTCAAGGAGCTTTTTGGCTATAAAACCGGCTTTGCAAGAACATCTATAATATACCCCGATGTATACGAGATTATCAGACTTATACATTTATCAGGTGGTACAGCTGTACTTGCACACCCAAGCGTATATGACACAATCCCTGCTATACCTAAGCTGATAGAGGCTGGTATAGATGGTATTGAATGCTGGTATCCTCGTGCAACAAAGCAAGATACAGAAATACTGCTTGAATATACCAAAAACTACAATTTGCTACGCACAGGTGGCACAGATTTTCATGGCTATAGCTGTGGCACTGTAAATCCAATAGGCACCTGCACCACACCAGACGAGGATTTAGAAAAGCTGATACTCTTTGGTAAATAATTTGCATATTTGAAATCGTTTAAAGCAAATAAAAACACCACACAAGTCAATAATACTCGTGTGGTGAGGCTTGCTCACAACTTACTTCAAAAAAATATCCCCCGAATTGCAGCAATAAGTATTCTAACTAATCCGATTTAAGAATACTTATTGCCACAAAATATATATTTTAGCAGTAGCAGGGTTAATTATTTTCTGTAAATATAATTTGCATTTTTCTTAATAAAAGAACTAAAGCACTCATAAATATACCAAAGCCGATAGGTAATGCTATATTATAAAGTTTAAGAAACACAAACATTAAAAACAAAAGAAACATCAGTAAAGCTATTACACGGGCTGTTTTACCATATATAGATTTTTCTTTGTCTGATAAAGGTCTGTTTTTGGTATCTAAGGGTGATAAAACGCACACACACCCAATAGAAAAAATGCTTATTGCAAATATTGATATAATAATTATATTGTTTATGTTGCTTATTAGCAATTTAAGTACAGCTAAGAATAGTACTGATAATATTACAGAGGATATATAGCACCTACCAGCTGTTTTAGCGTGGTAGCCTCCTGAAAATTTGCGTATTGCAATAAAGCATACATAAAAAATAATACTCTCTGCTACTAAACCAAAAGTTATCCCCAACACTACTATAGTAATAATATGTATCAATGCTGATACCGTTATGCTTAATGCATATTCATAAAGCTCTTTATCATCTTCTTCGATTATGCTGTTGTTTATAAAGAACCTGATTATTTTATTATTTACACTATCCATTATTATTAAAGCTTTTTAAATGTATCAAGCTTTGCCGGTGTTTTTGGCTGGTGCATTACAAAGCAATTAGTTGAATTTGCGTTAAAGGTAAGCACTAATGCAAGGCAAGACACAATCATCGGCGAAATTCTGCATAGAATTTCTTTTAAATTTTTCAATACAGTCACCTCCTTATGGTGAGTATAACACACTTTGGTATAAATTATATAAAATTTGCAAAAGTGATGTTGAATTCATACAAAGTGATGTTTTTTTGAATATACATTAATGACAAATTCAACAATTTGTGCTATAATCAACGCACAACAAATTATATAGGTGATACTTTTGAAGATTTTAATTTGTGATGATGATATAAAAATAGTTGAATTTATAAATAATAAATTGCAAAAATATATGCAAGAAAATAACATAAAAATGCATATAGATGCATTTACTGACAGTAAACAGGCTTTTTTGGTAAATAATGCTTATGATATAGCTTTTGTGGATGTAGAAATGCCCGAGGTAGGGGGGTTAGAGCTTGCCACACAGCTGAAAAGAAAAAATAATAACATATTTGTTTTTATTATAACCTCACACGACTGTTATCTTGACGACGCTATGGATATAAGTGTTTTCAGATATCTGTCAAAGCCGATAGATGACAGCAGGCTTCTCAGAGGACTTGACTCTGCACTTAAGCATTATCAGACAGATACGCACACAATAGCACTTGAATATTATGATGAGCTTTACACCATATACACAAGTGACATTTTATATATAACCACAGAAAAAAGAAAAACAATTATTTTTACAAAAACTGAAAAATATACCTCGAATAAAAATATATCCTATTGGAGAAATGTGCTACACACATTAAGCTGTTTTGCTTATCCACACCACAGCTATATAATTAATCTGCAATATGTTACCAAGCTGAATAAAAATGATGTAACACTTGAGTTTAATTCTGATAGATATGTTTTGCCTGTTTCTCAGCGTGGCTATTCTAATTTCAAAAAGGCATATTTTTCTTATATAGGTGCTCAGCTATGATATACACGATTTCTTATATAGCGATTTTTTTAGCAGAGGTTTTGCTTTCTGCTTTTTACTTTGAAACAAAATTTGAACGAAAATCAAGCAAGAAAATTCTGGCTTTGTTATATACGCTTTCGTTTGTAACACTTTATTCTGTTAGGTATTTAGTTGAATTTTTGGGAGCGTCGTGGCCCAATCTTCTGGGGTTCTTGCTGTGCAACGCAGTCACGCTTGGAATAGGCTATAAGGCAAAGCTTAAATCGTGCATTTTTCACCCGTGTATGCTTTTAATATTAATGGCATTAACCGAAAGCATTGTAATGTTTTCGTTCTCGTCTATATTAGGTATAAACCTGCTTGCGTGTCTTGACAATTCTATAAATCTTATTGCTCAATCAATAATCAGTAAAACGCTGTATGCTTTTAGTATTTATGTAATTTCAAAAATCTCAACCAAAGAAACAGGAGACAAAAATGGTTTAACAACGCTTTTGTTTATATTGCCGGTTTCAAGTATGGTGGTTATATATTCTGTGCTGTTTTCGCTTAGTAAGTATGATGTAGAGCAAACCTACACCTCTATGCTTGTAATAGGCTTTATACTTTTATTTGCTGCAAATATCATTGTATTCTGGCTTTACGAATTTTCGCTTAAAACCTACAAACGTAATCTGGAGCTTGAAATTGCACAGCAAAAGGATGTAGCTACTGCTGAATATTACGAGCTTTTAAATAAGCAAAACGAAAGCACAAAGATAGTAGTACACGATATTAAGCGACACTTAAATACAATAAAAAATCTTGCACCGGCAGGTGACAAGGCTATAAGCGAATACATAAATAATATTATAGGAGAATTTGGCATAAACAATTCTATAGATTATTGTAATAACCCACTTGTAAATGTTGTAACTCATAGATATAAAAATCTGTGTGACGAAGCTGATATAAGCTTTAATATAGATATTCGCAACACAAGCATAGATTTTATGTCAGCACCCGATATTACTGCAATGCTTGATAATCTGCTTGAAAATGCTGTAGAGGCAACAAGCAAGGCTAACGAAAAATTTATAGATTTTACTATAACAATAAAGCAAAAGGAGCTTTTGGTAATATCTATAACCAATTCGGTTGATAGGCGAGTTAAAATTTTGCATAACAATATTATTTCTTCCAAAAAAGAACAGGGTGTTCATGGTGTGGGATTAAAGAGTATTAAGCGTATAGTAAGTAAATATAATGGTGAAATCACAATGAGCTTTTCAGAAGGTGATATGACCTTTAATACAACTCTTGTGTTCCAAATACCAGAAAAGGTGAATTGATAATAAGAACTCCAGCGATTTCAACATAATGAAGTCGCTGGAGCTTTTTTATAAAATAATCAGATAAATTGTAGTTTGTCGGTCAGAGTTGCACTCTGTATGGCTTTATAGCACGAAGATAAAATTTTAATATTTACAGTTAGTTTGTATTGATTTAAAGTTTTTTAT
>JAXJJE010000019.1:0-1947 GCA_036298405.1 Acutalibacteraceae bacterium | reverse complement strand
CTTTACTTCTTGAGGAATCCATCGTCCATCTTCGAATATAATGATACCATCTGGGGTACCTTTGTAAATCTTCTTTTTCTCTATCTTAATAGTAGGATTAGCACTTTTGTAAAGTTCATCATATGCTAATTCTGCAGCCTTTTCTTTTTTTAGTTCTGTTTCCAAATAAAATTGGCTCTGAAAATCTAGAGATAAGATGGGATTCATTATATGTTTATATTACAATTATGTCTTCTTCATATAATTACGAATTTAATCTGTTAATAAAAAATAAAGGGAGACAGTGATAACACCATCTCCCTTTTAATATTCTTATCTTGAATTAAAGGATAAGTAGATTACGCTTCAATACCGAAAGCAATCCAAGTACCGTTCTTAGTATTCTTAGAAGGAGTGTACTTAGCAGTAGCTACGATTGGTTGACCCTTTTCTACATCCTTAACAACGAACAAGTCAGCGTCACCACGATATTCGCCACTCTTATAAAGTTCTTTCAAAGCATTCTTAGCATCAGCCTTGTTAGTATCAACACTGCAAACCACTGTCTGTGTTTCACGGTCAATCCACTTATACTGCTTCTTCCAAACTCTCTTACCTTCTTCGTTCTTAACATCATCAATCTTGTAAGGACGTTCACGAGTATCTGCAACAGCTGATTCAACTGTAATCAAATAACCTGAACCTGGGCAATTCTTTGACTTCTTAGCCAAATATTCCAACATAAATTCCTTAACTTCACGTTCTGTGATACCCTTTGTCTGCTTAGCCTTCCAGTTCTTATAAGCCTGTGTTGCGTCACCACTATAGTGGAACAAAGTTTCTTCCATTTGTGCGATTGCTGCTTCCTTAGATTCTGCTACGATTTCTACCTTCTTAAAATTCAAAATTTGTGTACTCATAATAATAAAATTTTTAAAACATAAACATTAACATATAATCTATTTTTGTATTTACATTGTGTTTTCATCACTCATGTAATCAATTATACTACACCCAGTGAAGAAATCCAAGTAATAATCTGTTAATTTCTGTTAAAAATTTTATCTACAAAATTTGCTCAAAATGGGCAATAACTATCTAATAATTGTCGGAGCTGTTTTGGCATATTTTTTGGCTCTATACCAAAATCTGGGAAAGTCTTACTGCCGTACATTAAACTCTCACAGATAGCCCCTAATGACTTCAGAAAGGTATTTTTTACCAAATCTGGCATATCTTTTCCTACCTGAAGCAAAACTTGATAACAGTTGACTTTTTGACCTTTTTCTCTTAGAGCATTAGTTAGATAACAAGTAAGAGAAATACAAGCCAATTTATCACTGACATCCGTATTGAGATAGCCTAGACTAAAGTATTTGTCATAAATAGCTAGAACTTTCTCAAAGCTGATACTTTGAAGGTCGTTCATCCAATGTATAACCTTTATAACCTATTAGATAGGCTGCATACTTTAGCAAAGTTTTGAACTCGGCAAAACCTTCTGCTAGTTCTGAGTACTTAACAGGACGAACCTTCGAGTAGAAGTTAGGAATAGTCGATACTACCAGATAATTAGCTCTCAATTTCGGATTTTCCATTCCGTAGAATTTCTTAGCACATTCTCTGAGTAAGTAGATATACATTGCAAATTCTCTACTATAGTGGAACTTTTTAATGTTATTATCTATCTCACTAACTACTTTACCAATGGTCTTAACATCATTGACAGTTATAGTATTGGTTTCCTGGTCTATGGTATAATTATCTATCTTAGACTTAAGTCTCATAATAAACTTTTTACCATTAGGACATTCAGCTTCTACATCAAGCAAGATTGCCTGTTCATTTTCTGATATTGGGTTCTCCATTAGACCCATAGGATGTAACAAGTTCTGAACTGACTTATTATTGTTAAGCGCTTCAACACAAGAAAGAACTATTTCTCTAGTCTTAGTATCTAGATAAATT
>JAXJJE010000018.1:0-1201 GCA_036298405.1 Acutalibacteraceae bacterium | reverse complement strand
GGTGAAGTAATATAATAAGGCAGGTTTGCACATACTACAACCTCCATACCCTCAAATTCTTCCTCTATAAGCTTTTTAAGGTCTATTTTTAATATATCATCATTTACAACCTTTACATTGTCAAACTCTGCAAGAGTTTCGTCAAGCACAGGCAACAGTCTTTTGTCAAGCTCTACCGAAACCACCTTGTCAGCTCTTTTTGCAAGCTCACAGGTAAGCACACCGATACCAGGGCCAACCTCTATTACTCCTACTCCCTTTTCTGCTCCACCATATTCTGCCATTCGTGGACATACTGACGGATTAATAAGAAAGTTTTGTCCCAAAGCCTTTGAAAATGTAAAGCCGTATTTACTTAAAATTTCTTTTATAGTACCAATGTTAGAAAGCTCCATATTACTCACTATTTAACCTTTCTTAGTCCCTTTGGATATTTATTTTTAAGCTGACCATTTGAGCATTTGCCAAAGCCCAATGTTATTCCGTTTATACAAACAGCTGTATAGCCCTTGAGTGAATTATCAACAGAAATTTCTTCACCCAACAAATAAGCATTAGCCTCTGGTGAGTTTACATCTAAATCAACAAGATTTTTAAAATATTCTGCCTTGTTAGCTGTAAAGAAATTATGTGCAGGCTCTATTCTGTTTTTCTTAACCTCACCAAATAGTATACCACATCTTAAAACACCACAGCCATTTATATTTGGCATAACCTCAGGCTTAATTATAACCTTATCGTTAACAACTGTAAACTCTGGCACATCGGCTGATGTTGTAATTTCTGCAAATAATTTCTTCGCTTGATTTATAATATCTGCTGTAATTTTATTCTGCTTTTGCACAGAGTAATCATCTGCTGTATAGCCAGACTCTCCCTCTTTAATAAGCTTAGCCACAAAATGACCTTCTCCACCGTCCATAGGGTAAATTCTGCGTGCCTGTGGCATAGCTATACCACATCTGCCATAGCTTGTACCACAATCAACAAGTGTAAAATCAGGGTTAGCCTTTAAAAATGCTTTTATAGCTTCTTCGTTTTCGTATTCAGAAAATGTGCAGGTGCTGTACACAAGTGTACCACCCTGCTTTAAGCAAAGCTTTGCACTCTCTAGAATTTGCAACTGACGCTCCATACAGGATTTTGTATGCTCGGCTGTCCATTCGGTAATTGCTGCTTCGTCTTTTCTGAACATACCCTC
>JAXJJE010000017.1:0-5152 GCA_036298405.1 Acutalibacteraceae bacterium | reverse complement strand
ATTAGCTCAGTTGGTTAGAGCAACCGGCTCATAACCGGTAGGTCCCGGGTTCGAGTCCCTGATGATCCACCAAAACCGAGTTTACATTGTAAGCTCGGTTTTTTATTGCATTTTTTAATAACTAACCGAATGTTTTAATATACAGGGTATTTCTTTAAACAAGAAATACCCTTATTTATTTTTGTAAAGCTTCATTTTAAGCTTATCTGTTTTTCAGCTTATATAAACTGCTTATTAAAGAATTAGATATTTCTACAAGCCTGTAACTACCCAGCTTGTACGCTATTCTTAATGGTAGCCTTATTTTACAGCTTGATTTTGCAACAGCCTCTTTAAATCTATCGCTTTGCATTATCTTTTTATTCAAGCTATATTTTTCTTTTTTGCTTGCTGTATTATTTTTATGGAAGGTATTCTTCAAGCATTTTTCATATGTGAAATATGCAGAGTCATAAAAAATAGTCATTTGCTCTCTGTCTATCTTCCAGTCTGTGATATAGCTTAATAGCTTATCGTTAATATGACAATAAATATCAAACAAATCTGCTCTGAATTTATTGTCGAGCGTTTCTCTTTCGGTACGCATATAAAAATACGCACACTTATTTGTGTGGTATATTTTTTTATTACCACAGCTATTCATATACGAAAAGTTAAAAAGCAAATCCTCGCCTAGCGACATTGACTCATCCATTTTCAAATTATTTTCTTCTATAATTCTTTTTGAATACAGCTTACCCCAAGGTGCTGCGTCAAGCCATTTTTGGTGTAGTGTCATTATCTTAGAGGTATCGCTCTCTATCAGCTTTCCACTTTCATCATACTTAACAGCCTGAGTTATACTTTTTTCATAATCTGTAACAGTGTAAAAGCCACACCATACGATTTCTGCCTCTGGATGAGTTCTTATTACGTCTACAAAGCCCTGCAGGTAAGCTTCGTCAACATAATCGTCACTGTCAACACAAACTATATATTCGCCATTTGCACTTGCAATACCTGCGTTTCTGGCAGACGACACACCACCATTTTGCTTGTGTATTACCTTTACTCTTTTGTCCTTCTTTGCATAATCATCACATAGCTTACCACTTTCATCTGGTGAACCATCATCAATAAGTATCAGCTCAAAATTACCGTAGGCTTGCCTTAGTATACTTTCAACGCAGTTGTGCATTACATCCTCTACCTTGTATACAGGCACAATAATACTGATTAAAGGAGTCATCATAACAAAGCTTACTCCTTTCTGCTTAGTAGCCTATACCAAAGATGTTACGTACTGCCACTGTTGTACGTGGCATAGCCATAAACAGCCTCAGCCACATTCCTGGCTTGCCAGTAGCATATTTGTAGTCATCTTTAGTAATCTTAAAGCCTTTTTTATAATCCATAATTTCTTTTAGTGCCTTCTTTTTTTCATCACCCTTAAGATACTTTGAGGTTGCCTGAAAATTGTACAGCACGGTATTTATAAAGGCTATTCTGGCCACTTCTTTAACCCTAGGAATATCACTTACTCCCAGCATACGTTCATACCTTGCCCTTAGTCCGTAAAGTCTTCTTACACTATACGCACAGCCTGTAAAGCCGTTATCTCTTTGTAAATAATTATACATAGGCTTTTTGCAATAATATAAACCATTTGACGCTTTAAAAGCCTGCCATACCCAATAATCGTCCTCGTGATATTTACCCACTGGGAATGGAACATTTTCTATTATGCTTCTTTTATAAAGCTTATTACATACGGTTGAGTATATTCCTTGCTCAGAAATTAATTTCTCCAAGGCTTCATCTCTGCTAAGCGTACACTCATCTATGCCTCTTGTTGACAGTACATTTTCATCGTTATCAACCAAGGCTGTTGCACACTCTGCAATATCAACGCCAGTTTGCACTCCCTGATACAAAAGCTCTATAAACATTGGATCAAGCCAATCATCACCATCAATAAGAGCTATATATTCTCCCTTAGCTTCGGCAATGCTCATATTTCTTACATCGGCAACTCCACCGTTTTTCTTATGTATAACCTTAATTCGGCTGTCTTTTGTGGCATATTCATCGCAAATTTTAGCAGAACCATCTAGAGAACCATCATCAACAAGTAAAATTTCAATATTTTTATAGGTCTGGTTAATTATACTCTCTATACAGCGTGGCAAATATTGCTCTACATTGTAAACAGCTACAGATATAGTTATTAATGAATTGCTCATTTTATCACCTCGCTACCTGATCTATATATTTTACTTCTATTTTTGATTGTTTTTCCATACACCACATATAACAGCTTAAAAGCCAATGGGCAATACATAATAAGCATAGAATCCATTTTTGTTCGCTTACTTACTACTCCAAGCGATTTAGCTTTTGCATACAGCTCTTTTACCTTATTTTTTATATTTTTCTTTTCATCCTCAAACACCTTGGCATACTTATTTGTTACCAAGGTTCTATAGGTTTGTATAGCTATTTTAAGCTGTGAATCAATTGCTACAGGGTATACCCTGCTATCCTCGTCAAACATTTCTGTAATAATCTCTCGCACCTTTAACGCATCAAAAACCTTATTGCGTGAAATGCCTGATGATGTAGTAGCCGAGTTAGTTCTCATTATATAGTTATATAATGCTTTATCCTCAAAAACCGATTTTTCTGCCTTTGCAAATGCCATAGCATCAAACAAAAGGTCCTCGTTAATTTTCAAGTCCTTTCGCAGTCTTAAACCCTCTACGCATTTTCTGCTGAATAATTTATTGCACAGGCTGGGCTCTACAAATTTACCCTCTAATAAATCAATAACACCCTGCTGATTATCCTGTTCAACAATTCTGTCTGTACCATACAGCAAAAATTCATTATGTGGAAATTTAAGTCTATAGCCACAGTGAGATATATCTGCATTATACTTTAAAGCATTGCTCATAAGTATCTCGTACATATTTTTTTCTATATAATCATCACCGTCTATAAAGCCTATATAATCACCGGTGGCAACCTCTAAGCCCTTATTGCGAGTTTCAGATACTCCGGTATTCTCTTTATACACAGCAACTATACGGCTATCTCTTGCTTTATACTCCTCGATAACATCTCTTGTGTTATCTGTAGAGCCATCATCTATTACGATAACCTCTAAATTAGAATAGGTTTGCTCCAGAATACTGTCAAGACACCTGCCTATATACGGTGCAATATTATACGAAGGTATAATTATAGAAATCTTCTTATCCAAATTCATATTACTCTCCCATTATTCTATAGATTACGTTATAATCACAGCTTTTCAAGCATAGCCTCTACAGCCCTTACAGTAATCTCTTTATTAAAGCTTTTTCCTCTTTCTAAAGCCTTTTCTGCATACTTCTCAAGATAACCCTCTGTAGTGAGCATTTCCTTTATACCCTCATACAGAGCTTGCTCGTTGTTGTCTGTTACAATGCCATATTCATTATTATAGCCAAGCTGTTCTTCCATTCCTGAGCAACGAGTAGTAACCACTGGTGTACCAACTATAAGGCTTTCTGTTACAACGGTACTAAAGCCCTCTGCCTCTGACGAGCACACAAATAAATCACAGGCTCTTAAATACTTGTATGGATTTGTGTCGTAGCCCATCAGCAAAAATGTATCTTCAATATTATTTTCTTTAATAATAGCTTCTAATGTACTTTTATACGCACCTCTGCCCAGCACATAAACTCTTTGCTTTATACCCTCATCTAACAGCCTTTTATGTATTCTTGCAAGCTTATCAAAGCCCTTTCGTGGGCAAAGCGTACCCATAGCACAAATATTTATGTACTCATCATCTGTTTTTATAGGTGCCTGCTCCTTTGACTTTTCTACAATCTGCTCTGTTTCGTTTGTGTTATATAAAACCTCGGTATGCTTGCTAAAATCAAGAATACCTGTAAAGTCCTTTTGTACATATTCTGATACACATATTACGTTATCAAAGCTTTCGTAGCATTTTTTAGCTTCGTCTGCACTTCTGAAGGCTGTGGCTAAATTCTCCATTGTTGTCTGCTCAATATGTATCCAGCTTACAGTTTTTGTTTCTTCGTCATTACAGCCACTTATAATTCTTGAGGTTATACCCTCCAAATACGCCACTGCTATATCGTACTTATCCTTTACAAACATTTTGTATAGTGCCTGTGGAGAAAAAAGCTTAAACAGCTTAACGTGACCTCTTAATATCTTCTTGAAAACATATTTATATTTAACATCTTTGTTTAAAAACTGTGTATTAACACCACCATCAAAAAGCACCTGAACAGTTACATCGTACTTGCTCTTATCCATATTGTTAACCAGATTAACAAGCACCTTTTCTGCTCCTCCCTGACCTAAGGTAGGGATAAAAAACAATACCTTTTTCATAATAATTCCTCATTTTCCAAATTGAATATTTATCTTATTATAACTTAAAAAGACTGTATCAGTCAACATAAAACAAAACTCAACACACAAATTACTAAACAATTAATTATTACGCTAATCACACTACAATTAATTAAAAATCTTGACACGCAGTAATATAAATATTACAATATAAGGTAAAGGTTTATAACTACACAAAGAAAGGACTTATAAACATGGAAAACAGCAAAAAGTCAATGGAAAAACTAGTTGCCTTATGTAAAAACAGAGGCTTTGTATATGCAGGCTCTGAAATCTACGGTGGTCTTGCAAATACTTGGGATTACGGCCCACTTGGTATGGAGCTAAAAAACAACATCAAAAAAGCATGGCTAAAGAAATTCGTTCAAGAAAACAGATACAACGTAGGTCTTGATTCAGCAATTCTTATGAACCCACAAACCTGGGTAGCGTCTGGTCACCTTGGTGGCTTCTCTGACCCTCTTATGGATTGCCGTGATTGTAAAACAAGACACAGAGCTGATAATCTTATCGAGGATTTTGACGGCACAAATGTTGCTGGCTGGACTAACGAGCAGATGCTTGACTACATAAACGAGCACAACATTGTATGCCCTAACTGTGGTAACCACAACTTTACAGATATCCGTCAGTTTAACCTTATGTTCAAGACATTCCAGGGTGTTACCGAGGATGCAAAGAACGAGCTCTATCTCCGTCCGGAGACTGCTCAGGGTATCTTTGTTGACTTCAAGAATAT
>JAXJJE010000016.1:0-6748 GCA_036298405.1 Acutalibacteraceae bacterium | reverse complement strand
GACTCGTACTTAAAAAAAGATATGTCTAAATGGTTTAGTGACGAATCAACTGCAAAAGAAACTCCGAAACCATCTAGTGAATTAGCTCGCCGTCAAAGAATTGTTGCGGATGTGTTTAGAAGAGCTGGATTTGATGAGGACTCAATAAGAGCATTCGTTGGTAACTTGACTTATGAATCTGGTGGTGGCTTGAATCCTTTTGAAAACACAGGGGATAAAGGCAGAGCGTTTGGAATTGCACAATGGCAAAAGGGGGGAAGGGCTGATAAGCTACTAAGAAGAATGTCTGGTGTATCTGATGTAGACACTGCTTTGAGAATACAAGCCCAATATGCAGTTGATGAAGTTATGAACTCCCCAGAATTTAAAGGACTAAGACCTGAAAACTTCAATAGGTTATCCTATGAACAGAAAGTTGATAAAGTTCTTAATGAATTTGAAGCTCCGCATAAGATGTATAGAAGAGGCGGTATAAAAAGTAGCTATGAAGCTAGACGAGATATTGGGTTACAAAGCGATATTCTTGAAGGAAGTACGTCATCTGGATTTTCTGGAAATTATACAAGTACAGTTAATATTTATGGGTTTGAACAAGATAGACTTCAAAGTGTAAGTGGAGAAGCAATAAAAGACTCACACGCTGACATTATAAGACAATCAAATATTTCACCATCTGGAGTATAAAATGGCAATACAGGGTTTAGTAAGTTCTTTTCTTAATCTAGCGCAAACAAGCAGTAAAGCTCTTGTTTCATTTACTGGTACAACAGGAATTGCTGGATTTGTGTTTGATATAAAAGAAGATGAGGAAATAACTCTTGAGAGTGATATAACAGACCATTTTACAGAATCTAATAATCCTGTACAAGACAATATTGTCAATCGTCCTGTAAGAGTAACTCTAAGGGGTGTTGTTGGCGAACACGTTTACAATCCGCCAAAGAGAGAGTCAAGCTGGGATAAAATTATTGGAAAAGTAAGAAACACAACAGAAAAATTGACAATCATAGGCTCTTATGTACCGCCTCTTAGCGATTTCTCGACTCAAGTATTTAACGAATTAAAATCAGATAAAAAAGGGTTGCAGAGTGTTTGGAATATAGGAAGTGCGGCTTTTGACTTATATCATAATATAAATGTTCCTAATGACAGACAAACTTCAGCTTTTATGTTCTTTGAAGCGTTGTGGCAATCGAAACAAACGTTTTCTATCCAAACGCCATACAGATATTATCCTAATATGGCAATAGAAACGATTAAAACTGTCCAAAACGGAGAGACAACAGACAACACCAGCTTTGAGATAACATTCAAGCAGATTAACCTTGTTTATACAAATTCATTGGTAAATGAAAAAAGTCTTTGGGGAAGATTAAAACAGCAAGCTTCTGATTTTGGAAATGGGATATTGTCTTTATGGGAAGAAGCACCTGTTGACCTTTTGGCTCAAGTGAGAGGATAATAGTATGCAGAAAATAACAAGTATTACAGACCAGCCTAAGCAAGAACTTTTAGTAAGGTTAAAAGGACAGAATGTTATTGTTCTAAAGCTTGAATATATATCCCAACAAATTGGTTGGTTTTTAAGCTATGAATATGAAGGAAAAATATCTAACTGCCACAGAATAACGAACTGCTATAATATATTGAGGGAAGCACAAAACACCCTTCCTTTTGGAATTGCTTGTACTGTAACTGATGGACAAGAGCCATACTTTTTAGATGATTTTAAAGAAGGAAGGGCAAACTTATATATTTTATCAAAAGATGAAGTTGAATATGTGGAGAAAACCTACTATGGAAAAATTTTTTAGGACATATCAAGTCGTCTTTGAACTTGGAACGTTTGAAAATTTCACAATCAGTTTAACTGGTGAAAAAATCATTGCTGAATATCCTCTCACAATAGATATGAATGTATCAAGAAGTATAAGCACAGCTTCAAGCTCTGCTTGGGTTTGTATATATGGACTAGACGAAAACAAAAGGAATCGTCTTGCTAAAGATAGAAACGACTTCCAAAAATGTATAAGGATGTCAATATTTGCTGGATATGACGGAAATATAAGTTGTGTCTATCGTGGTATGGTGAACGAGTGTTTTTCATTTAGACAAGGCGGTGATACAGAGTTCAAAACTGTAATAGACTCAGCAGACGCTGTCATAGATATGCTATATGGAAACACTTCTATCGCCTTTCAGCAAGGAACAGACCCTTTAACAATGATTAACAGTGTATCTAGTAAGTTGATAGGACTTCAAATGGGAGTTTCTTCTCCTTTTGTAACTTTTACAACACCGAAAAGAGGATTTAACGTAACCGACAAACCAATAAACATATTGAGAAATTTTGGCATAGTAACAAACGAGTTCGGTGAAACAGAATCAACAATGAGCATAGACTTAGGTGTTGTAAACTATCTTAGACAAGAGTATGACGTTCTAAAAGAATTGGGTATACTGATAATCAATGATGACTATGGACTATTAAGCACACCAAGACGCAAGAACACACTTTTGACGATAAGAATGTTATTCGAGCCAGCGGCTATGTTGAATCAGTTATGTATTTTAGATAGTAAACTTCTTGGCATAACTGGTAGATTTAAAATAATGAGTGTATCTCATAATGGAACTATATCTGGTGGAAGATGTGGCTCTATGATAACAGATATTGACCTATTTATGGGACAAACAACTTTTAACGAGGTATAAAATGTATTCAATAACACCAACAAAACCAGACCAATCTTATTTAGATAACCAATTAAAAAGGTCGGTGTCTTGCGATATAAAATGTCATAGAGTCGGAAGGATAGTTGCATTTCACAAAGAAGAATTGACTTGTGATGTCCAACTGCTTGAATTAAGGTCAAAAACTGGCGGTGGATATGAGAATTATGCGATTATTCCACAACTACCTTTGGTTATAGAAGGAACAGATACGTCTTGGCTGACTTGGGGTAATATAGTTGGAAGCGAATGTCTTGTCCATTTCAATGATAGAGACATAGACAATTGGTTTGAAACAGGAGAAGAATATCTTCCTAATTCTACGAGACTTCACAATTTTTCTGATGGCTTTGTAACTTTAAGGCCAAGAAACAAATTAAAAGTTTTTCCTTATGATGATGAAGCTGTTGTATTGAAAAATTCAAGCTCAACTGTAAGGATGACAGAAAATACAATACAAATAACAAATGGAAACTTGAATTTTTTAATTCAGAACGATACACTGACAATAACAGGAAATGTCGTTGTTAATGGAGATATAACGGCTTCAGGCACAATAACAGGACAAACAGATGTAATCGCAAGTGGTATAAGCGGAAAAGGACATACTCACGGCGGTGTTCAATCTGGGGGTAGTTCAACAGGAGTTCCACAATGAGGGTAAGAGCAATAGACGAAAATAATGATTGGACTTTCGGAAGAGGGCTTCAAGATTATAAAATTGATGATAGGGCTGTCGCTCAGAATGTCAAGACTCGTTTACAATCGTTTTATAACGACTGTTTTTTTGACTTAGAAGCTGGTATTGATTGGTTTAACTTATTGAGTCGTGGGACAGAAAGTTTGTTGCTGTTAGCAATAAAACAGAATATAATCAATACTGATGGAGTTGTCGGTTTAAATAATGTTGATGTTCTTTTTGACCGATATGAAAGACATATTACTATAAAATATGATATTCAAACTGTTTACTCAAGGTCATACATAGACCAGTTTGAAATTTGACAGATTAAAAATAAATAGTATTCTAATAAAAGAGGTTAGCTATGGCAGACAATTATATTGACAAAGACGGTTTACATACTCAGACAGTAACACAGATAAGGGAATCTCTTGTTACTGAATACCAAAACATATATGGGGATGATATAACTGTTGACTCTGATACTCCTGATGGGCAGAGAATAGGAATAGAGGCTCAAGCTAAGGCGGATGTCTTAGATTATTCTAAACAAGTTTATAATTGTTTTGACGTAGATACAGTAATAGGCGACGCACAGGATAGGCTCTATAAGATAAACAATGTATACAGGCGGAATGCTGATTATACGTTTGTCGTAGTGAATGTAACAGTTGATAGGCCAGTTACTTTACAAGGATTAGACGCCAATGTAAACAATCCAAACGGCACAGGATATATAGTAAGTGATGAAATCGGGACGAACTTCATTCTCGTAAACTCCGTTACTTTAACAAATGCTGGCACATATAGTCTTGATTTCAGAGCCGAAAAACTCGGTGCTGTTGATGTGTCGCCTAACACCTTAACCAAGATGGTAACAGTTATTGCTGGAGTCACGAATGTTGTTAATCTAGCAAAGCAGTATATCACAGGAAACACTCAGGAAACAGACGCTCAGTTTAGAATACGACGCAACCGTTCAACCGCTATCTCTGGACAGGGATTCTTTGATTCATTAGAAGGACAGCTTTTGAGTATTCCAAATGTAACAGCGGCAGTTGTCTATGAAAATACACCTGATGAGAAAAATATCCCTCAATCTTTACTTGACTCAGCGATATGGTGCATAGTAGAAGGTGGGTTAGATGGGGATATTGCAAAAGTAATCTATGCAAATAGAACAATGGGTTGTGCTATGGTTGGCGGAACTACTGCTACAATTGATAGACCAGATGGAACTACGTTTACAGCTAGATTCGACAGACCACAAGCGGAAGCTTTATATCTTGATATAACTGTCAAATCAAGAGTTGGAGTAACTCCTGATACTGATTATATTAAATCTGAACTTGTAAATAGGTTAAAGTTTGAGATATATCAAAAAGTTACGAGTACAGATATAATTGTTTGCATAGCTGGAATTGACTCAACTGTATATGTAACGGATTGTACTTTAAGCACTGATGGGGAAACATATTCAGAGGAAGTAACACCAGCGACAAAAGACAGATATTTCACTTTATCCGAAAGCAATATAGATATAACAGGGGAAATATAATGGATTTAAGGAAGTATTACTCAAATCTTTTGACAGTACAGTATCACGAAAAGGAAAAAGCTGTTTCTGAGATAGAGCTTGGTGCTTCCACTTTCGCTGGAGATTGGGTACTTGGAGATATTGCGGACATAACTGATGTTGATACTGCTGTTGGAAAACAGCTTGATTTAATTGGTAAAATCGTTGGACTCTCAAGAATTGCTCAAGGGTTTACCTTTGGAATCCCTTATTATTCATATGATGATGAAGGAGACCCTATGCACAATCCAGAAGGGAGAGGATTCTCTGATATAGGACACAAAGTACAAGCTCAATTTAAAGACTATGAAGAGGCACGCAAAACGATATATGAGATGTCTGATGGCTCTTATAGAAATATGCTAAAACTAAAAATCTTAAGTAATAACTCAAGAGGAACGCTAAAAGAAATTGATGATGGCTTATATCAGATTTTCGGGACAAATGTTACAATAGTTGATAATATGGATATGACTGCTACAATAACAGTACAAAGAAGCTCTGAATTAGATGGAAGGTTAGCAGACTTTCTTCATTTATTTACAAGACCACTTGGAGTTTCATTGGAAATAATTTATTTATAAGGGGGCATTATGGCAAGACTACCTAGAGTTACACAGAAAATATTTGCAAAGGATTCACCAACAAACCAAGTTACTACTTTTGGCTCAATAAAGGCTGGTACTCCTGTATATTCAAAACAGGCTTCTGATATTATGAACGCAAATTTTGAAGGTGGATGGTCTGACGCTGTTGAAGATGACTATGCACCTTATAGACAGGATAGAAATGCTGTTGATACTGCTATAACCCAACAGTTAGGGTATTTATATCAAGATGGTGTAGCTGAATGGGACGCTGGTACTACCTATTATAAAGGGAGTATTTGTAAAGTAATTTCAGGAAATGCTGTTGTTGTATATAAGTCTATTGCAGATAGTAATACTTCAAGTGTTAATGATATAACAAAATGGCAAAAACTAATAGAATCAGACGCAAACGGAAAGATTGTCTCTCCTACTATTTCGACTCCCACTATTGAAGGCGGAAGTATGTCAAGTGGCACTTTTTCAAACCCGACTTTTAGCGGAACAGTGAATGTGCCTTTAGCAAGTCAATCAAGTAGCACAGATTCCACGATTGCGGCAAGCATTGGTTGGGCGAACAACCCAACATTGAGTTCTAATATTGTCCATAGAACTGGTAATGAAAGTATTTCAGGAGCAAAGACGTTTAGCTCTGGAATTATAACAACTTTCAATGGATTAAATTTTTCTGCGGTCATATCCGGCGTAACAAAAGGTACATCTCCAAGTGCAAATGCTCAAACATCATTAGGCTTATTTGATAAAAATGGTATTTCTAGCTGGGCAAATACATTAGGGCGTGTGAATTTTCTATATAATACCGCCGGAAATGTAGTATCATCTTTAACCGCATTTAAGCCAGAATTAAATTCAACAACATACGCTTCAATTAGTGTTACATATCCTGCAAGTGGAGAAGCATATACGGAAGCTCCGACACCTTCCGCAACAAACTCTACATCTGAGACTAAGATTGCCACGACTGGTTGGGTTAATGACCCCAACAAATCTACAAATGTTGTACATAGGTCTGGTAATGAAAATATTAATGATAACAAGACTTTTAATGGTCAAATCTACATTAATAATCAAGCTGGTCTGACTTTTAATGTCTCTGGAATACGCTATGGGTTTTTAAGACCAACAGAATCTAGCGGAACATCTCAGATG
>JAXJJE010000015.1:0-1146 GCA_036298405.1 Acutalibacteraceae bacterium | reverse complement strand
GCTGTATCGTTGCTGCCTGTGCCAGCAACAACAGGAACTCTGCCGTTTACCTTCTCGATTGTGTACTTAATTACGCCACAGTGCTCCTCGTGGTTAAGAGTAGCAGACTCGCCTGTTGTACCACAAGCTATAATTGCGTCTGTGCCGTTTTCTATCTGAAATTCAATTAATCTGCCAAGTTCATCGTAGTTTACTGAACCATCTGCGTTCATTGGTGTAACAATAGCTACACCACTACCTGTAAAAATAGGCTTACTCATCAATATAACCTCCGTTTAGATTATTTATAAAGGCTAATATCAGAATCTAATATTAGTCTAGGTAGCCCTCAGCACATAGAAGCTCAGCCATTAGCACTGCACCACCAGCTGCACCTCTTAATGTGTTGTGTGACATACAAACAAACTTAATTGTGTACTGTGTATCTTCTCTTAGTCTACCAACAGATACAGCCATACCATTCTCTAGATTTCTCTCGTGCTTAATCTGTGGTCTGTCTGGCTCTGTAAAGTAGTGTACAAACTGCTTTGGTGCACTTGGTAGCTCTAGCTCCTGTGCTCTGCCCTTGTAGTTTTCCCATCTTGCGATAATATCTTCCATAGAAGCCTTATTCTCTAGCTCTACAAATACTGCAGCTGTGTGACCGTCGCTGATTGGTACACGGATACACTGTGATGTAATTGATGGCTCTGCTGTATCAACGATAACATCACCCTCAATGTGACCCCAGATCTTCAGTGGCTCTTTCTCTGATTTCTCTTCCTCGCCACCGATAAATGGGATTATGTTGTCACACATCTCTGGCCATGTTTCGAATGTTTTACCTGCACCTGAAATAGCCTGATAAGTACAAGCAAGAACCTTTTTAACACCTAAATCCATTAGTGGATGTACAGCAGGCACATAGCTTTGTAGTGAGCAGTTAGACTTAACAGCAACAAAGCCCTTCTTTGTACCTAAACGCTTTCTCTGTGATGGAATAATCTTTGCGTGGTCAGCATTGATTTCTGGAATAATCATAGGAACGTCAGGTGTGTGTCTGTGAGCACTGTTGTTTGACATTACAGGACACTCAGCCTTAGCATAAGCCTCTTCAAGAGCCTTAATTTCGTCTTTCTTCATATCTACTGCACAGAAAACAAAATC
>JAXJJE010000014.1:0-4831 GCA_036298405.1 Acutalibacteraceae bacterium | reverse complement strand
ACACAACGAAGCATACTTTCATCGCTATCGGGCTTTTTAAGTTCAAGAATATAGACTGTACTGCCGTTATACGAGAGTAAATCAATCTTACCTGCAACATCTGACCTTCTGTTTTTCAGTGGTGTCTGATAATCAATTATATCACCAATAAAATTATATCGTACTCCTTGATGAGATTGATTATACATTTCCATTGCAATTCTTTCCTCTTCACGAGGAGTATCTTCATCAAAATGACCGTCATGTCCTTCGGTTTCATAACTAGCTTCACGGGTGATTTTGGGAAATCCGTTTATAAATGTTGATAAATTATTACACAGAAATTCTGCGATTACTTCAGTATAGTATTCATTTGTATCTTCTGTCTTTCCGTTATAATTGATAAATGGTTGCTTATAAAAAGTTCTTATATCCTCAAAAGCACTTTGACATTTTCTTAAAATATCCTCTCTTGAATAGCTCAATAAATTCACCTCTTTGTACAAATATATTTAAATTATACTACCCAAGCTTGATATTGTAAACATACAACAACTGAAAATTAATCTTTGTGTGCTTGAATTGACTGTGATATTCAAACGATGATTACACAGATGTAAAATCGGATACAGGTTAAAGAGTTCATAAAAAATAAAAAATATAAAAATCAGCCTGCTGTACCGTTTTTTGGACATCTGAAGGAGTATAATTATATTAATAAAAAAGAAAGGTGGCGAGAGTATGGGAGATGTTTTTAGAATAATAGATCGATTTAAACTTACGGGAAGAGGGACTATATATCATAAAGAAGTCGAGCAAAGCTTCTTTTTTGAGTTCAGGTGACCTTTTATTTGACTTACATGGCAACAAATTTAAGGTGACAGCTATAGAAATGTTTACCCGATCTTGGAATAATATGCCACCAATAGAAGAATTACCTATAGGTATCAAACTTGAACAGCTTAGTGGAATGGAAGTAAAAGGTAATATTCTGGTAAGAGATTTGACCAATATAAATTTCCTGTTTTGTAACCATCCATTATATCCACATGAAGTTGATGAAGATTACGAAGAGGAATATAAATCAGCTAAAACAGACCATACCTGTGCATTATTCAGCTATGAAGAATTTTTGCAGGGTAAGCTTAAACTATATGGCGAGGGTATTTCTGGTCTTACTATATACAGGGGCTGGATGCTGAAACCAGAGCTATATAAAAATTTATATGAAGCATTAGAAAAAAGAGGTATATATCTGCTCAACTCACCAGAGGAATATGAGTCATATCATCTTCTTCCTGATTGGTATAATGATTTTAAAGGTGAAACAGCAGAATCAGTATGGACAGAGGGGAATAATATAGAAGATGTTTTGGAGATATCAAAAAAGCTGAAAGGCTCATATATCATAAAGGATTATGTGAAAAGCAGAAAGCATGAATGGTACGATGCTTGTTTTATAAATAATATCAATGATAAAAAGAATTTAGAAAGAATAGCGAATAACTTTATCACTCGTCAGGGTGAAAATCTTACAGAAGGTGTTGTATTAAGAAAATTCGAACCATTAAGGCAGATAGGCTACCACCCACAGAGTGGAATGCCATTATCAGAGGAATATCGTGTTTTTGTATATGCAGGGCGTATTCTGGCTATTGATAATTACTGGTCTGAGAAATCAGGTGTGAATATTACTGCTGACGAATACAGGTGGATAGAATCTATTGCTTCAAAAGTAAAAAGTAATTTTGTTTCTGTTGATTTAGCAAGAAAAGAAGACGGTACACTTATCATTATGGAGCTTGGTGATGGTCAGGTATCCGGACTCCAACAGCTAAAGGCAGATGTATTTTACAGAGCCTTTAAAGAGAATCAAAAACACCCTTCGCCGGATAGTCAATAATATAGATGATATATCACTGAATTTTAGAAGGAGTTGAGAGAAATGTCTGAACCAATATATTTTTCTAAAGTAGAGTTTAAAGAGCGATTAATATATAGCCATGTTCGTAGTTCTATGTTGTTGGATTTAGTAAAGGGAGAATTGTCGTATCAAAGGTATCAGTGGGAAGAGCAGATGCCAGTTATCCGTGGAGTGATTTCCAAAGATTTTTTTGGAAAGCCCTACACCGAAGCTATTAACATACCTGCTAAGTTCATGAAATCTGGGAAAATTGATTTAAAGCAGAAGCTGGTGCCAGATGAAGAATACATACAGAAGGTTGTTTTTTCGTATGGTATCAAATTATCAGAAACGCAGTTACAACAATTACTTCCGTATTGTAACGCTTTAGAATTTGAGCCTTACCGAAATAGGAAAATGTCAATGTCTGATGATGGATATATCGGGTATAGAGACGAGAGAAATATCTATTTTACTGGAATAACTGATTCTCCAATCCCTGAAATGGAGTGGAATATGCTGTACTATTACGATGAAGCCCACATATGGCCGTCAGAGAAATTGTATAGATATTTGGTTATGGAATATTTTCAGAACAATAAAAAACTAAAAGGTTTTGGACCATGTTACGGAGGAGCATCATTATTCTGCTGATTGGGGTTATATAAATTGTTTTGAAATAATGTAGGATAAATTGAAAATTCCTAATAAATAAAAAATTAAAATATTTAAGCTGAATCATAAGAGTTGTCATATCAGAAGTATCAGTGGGGAAAGCAGATGACAGTTATTAGTAGGGAACACTGTGTTTTTCAGAAAGCCTAAAAGCTTGTTCTATAATGTATAGAAAGGCGGCAAAATAATGGTTGTATTTTCTAGGTGTATAGACTGTAAGCATTTATTTGATGAAACTGTAGATGAAGTTGATATAAAATTTAAATGTCCAGCTTACCCTAATGGAATACCTAAAGAAATCTTTTTTGATGGTAGTGGTCGTATGTGCAACACACTAAACGCACACAAAATACACTTTGAACCCTTGGATAAGAACTTTTAATAGAGGTCTATTATATCAATAATGTATATAATCTACAACCAAGAATAAATAATGCAATACTGATTCTGTAAATATCAGTCAAGAATATTTTATATCAGGAAAGAGAGGGAGAAAATGTGGCTTCAAATATATGTTTACCAAACTGGTTAAATGATAGTAAAATTAATGACTTAAAGAAAGATTTAGAATATGCTGAGCCTTATAGTCAAGAAGAGTTTGATGATTTACCTTTTGACGGAGAAATAGATTGGAAAAGATATAATGCGTATTCTGCTAAAAAAGTCCTTGAGGAATATGGGCTTTTATAGATTAATAGTTTACAGATAAATCTGTTTTAAAGAAACTGATAAAAGCAAAACAATTGCATAAATTATGATAGATTGCAATTCAATTGTTTAAAATAAGTATAATGTAATCAGGAGATTTATATAAATCCAGATTTGAATAACACAAATAAGGGAGTAGCAGAAGAATTGAACACGGATAAAATGATTTTCACTATGTTAGACGGTTCTCCAGAAGAACAAAGGCAGTCAACAGAAAAGTTTTTATCTATGCTTACCGAAGAGGAAAAAGAAAGATCAATGTTAAGTGAATTTGATTACCTTGATGAAGACTTAATTGATTGATTTTCAGGAGGTTTTATATGAATCCTGATTTAAATAAAACAGAGCTTGATATTCTGTTAAAAGCTGACGAAGAATTGTTTAACAATGGATATACTAACCAAGAGTGCCCTCGATGTGGTAATAAAATTATTTGTGAAGAAACTGGAAAATCTTATACAATAAAATGTGTAACACCAGATTGTATAAGTACCAGCTTCAGAGGTATATAAGTGATTTTGGAGTGGTGTAGAGTGTGTTAAGATTTCTTATAAGAAAATATCCTTTAAAAATACGGCACAAATTGACTTTTGCAGAACATAAAAAACAGGCGAGCTGAAATATTATTAGGAGTTTATTGCTATGATAGAAGTATTTGAAAAATATATGAAGTGGTCATATTTAGATGAAACAGGACACAGAAAGCTAAACAAAGACGCACCAGAAAAAATAAAAGATGAAGTCAGAAAACTTGATGAGGATTATTATAAAAGAACAGGCAGACACAAAATGCTTGTGGATTATTAAGAAAGGTGGAGTTGATATAAAAATAATTAGAGAACTATCAGTTTTTTCTAGGCATTATGATTGGTATACTAAAGACGAAAACGGTTTTTATGTTCCAACCGAGAAAGCCCCCGAAGAAGCAGTTGAAGCTATGAATTATTGTAACGAGTTAGCTAAAAAAGACATCGAAAACGATATACATATTATCTGATAACAGGTAGATATATGTTTTATGTTGATTATTAGGAGGGATTAATATGACAGATAGATTTGATAAGTTTATGGAATGGTCTTATTTAGATGATAATTGTCGTCGTAGGATTGTTGAAGATGCACCGGAACACATTAAAGAAGAGGCGAAAAAAGTCAACGAAGAATATTACCAAAGAACTGGCAGATATGTGTTGCACATTGATTATTAAGCGGTTTAAAGCGCTGAAATGAAAAATTATTTATTGGTGTTTTACTTAAAAGGATGGTAAAAATTATGATGTTGCGTTTAGATGATGAAGAAATAGAACTATACAACAAATTAAAAACTTGTACAGACGAAAAGGAGATACTAGAAATTCGTAAGAAATTAAAAGAATTTGCTGAAAAAAGACAAGAAATGCTGAAAGATTTACCTTTTGCACATTAAAGTTAAATACATAAGGGAGATGATTGATATGTCAATGATTGCACCACCAAAGGAATTGTTAGGGAAAATTGATTTTATTTCTGGTTCAGTAGTGTTATACTAATACCTAATTAAACACTAGACATCTTGTCGGCATAATT
>JAXJJE010000013.1:0-1504 GCA_036298405.1 Acutalibacteraceae bacterium | reverse complement strand
TTTACAAGAAATAAAAGAAAATACACCTGATGTTCCAGTTATTATGTTAACTGCCAATGATACCGATATGGATATTGTAAACGGACTGGAGCTAGGAGCTGACGACTATATTACAAAGCCATTTTCTTTGTCGGTATTGCGAGCAAGGGTTAATACTCAACTGCGAAAAAGAGCTGTATCCCATAAGGACAGTAGGATTTGCATAGGAGAATTTTGCTTTGATTTTATTGGTATGATATTTAGTGTTGGTGATAAAAAGATAGAATTAAGTAAAACGGAGCAAAGGCTATTGCATTTGCTAGTGGAAAATCGTGGACAGGTTATGAAGCGTAGTGACCTTGTTGACCGTATATGGACAGATGGAGCTGAGTATGTAGATGAAAATGCGTTGTCTGTTACTATCAAACGTCTGCGAGATAAGCTTGGTGCACAGGAATATATTAAAACCATTTATGGAATTGGTTATAGTTGGGTGAAAAAAGATGAATGAGATAGGTTGGGTTATTGGTTTAATATCTGTTCTGCTGGTTGTGCTTACTATTTTATACAATCGTAAGAAAACCAGAGAGACAATGGAAGCAATAGAAGATATGCTTGACTCTGCAATTAATGGTACATTTACAGAAACCTCCTTTGACGAAAGTAAAATTTCTGCATTAGAAACAAAATTTGCTAATTATTTGTCATCTTCAGAAATTTCTTCTCAGAATGTGGCTGATGAAAAGGATAGAATAAAATCTTTGATTGCAGATATTTCACATCAAACAAAAACGCCGATAGCGAATTTAATGCTGTATAGCGAGCTTTTGCTTGAGGATGAGATACCCGAACCTGCAAGAGTAAATGCAGAGGCTATACATCATCAGTCTGAAAAGCTGTGCTTTCTAATTGATTCGTTGGTAAAATTATCTCGATTAGAGAACGGAATAATAGCGTTGTCACCAAAGCATACAGCACTGCAACCAATGCTAGAAAGTATATATAATCAATATTCGGCAAAAGCAAAGGAAAAGGGACTATCACTCAAACTTAATAATAAAGCAGATATTTCTGCACAGCTTGACCCTAAATGGACAGCAGAGGCTATAGCTAATATTCTTGACAATGCTATTAAATATACTGAATCAGGTACAATTACAATTTCAGCCGAAGCCTATGAAATGTTTGTAAGAATAGATATAGCAGATACTGGCACAGGTATTCCAGAGGAAGAACAGCCTAAAATTTTTTCAAGATTTTATCGTTCAAAGAATGTACAGGAACAGGAAGGTGTTGGAATTGGCTTGTATTTAGCCAGAGAAATTATATCTAGCGAGGGTGGCTATATCAAGGTTTCTTCTACACCTGCTAAGGGTAGCACTTTTTCTGTATTTCTGCCAAAATAAAAAGCAAATCTTTCAAAACTGTTAGAATTTATTATTCACTTGAAAGAATGTAGAAAGAATCGTATGCGATAATCTGTATGTGTTAAGGATTACTTATTTAATACATACAGATTTTTTAT
>JAXJJE010000012.1:0-5591 GCA_036298405.1 Acutalibacteraceae bacterium | reverse complement strand
GTGTTGATGACGCTGAGGGTCCACCTGTTCCCATCCCGAACACAGAAGTTAAGCTCAGTAGTGCCGAAAATACTTGGCTGGCAACGGCCTGGGAAGATAGGAAGACGCCAACATTTGTGCATTTAATTTGTTAAATGCACAATACCGATATTCCTCCATAGCTCAGTCGGTAGAGCGCATGACTGTTAATCATGATGTCACTGGTTCGAGCCCAGTTGGGGGAGCCACTAAGAGAGTAGCGAAAGCTGCTCTCTTTTGTTTTGTATGAAATTTAAAAGGACGAAATTAAATGGGTAGAATTATAAGGCTCTATGTTAATAGTTGGGGTAACTCGAAAATGAGAAAAGCAAAAACAGGCAACGGCAACTAAGCTGTTGCCTGTCGTTGGTTAGAGAATATATGTAGAATTCTATTTCTAAAGCGAGAGAAGTTACGGTACCAATATGTGTTGCATTTGAGCACTTTTATTTTGTTGTTACAACCCTCAGTGAAACCATTAGTGTATTTTGTAGTAAAAGAATTAAGAATACCGTTAATCTAAGTAAGCATAGTTATAGTACTACTCTATTTTACACAAATATTATTGTAATGTTCGATGTGATATTTTGATAAAATTATTGACAATGTTAATAAAAATATGTATTATATATTCAAAGATATAATTCGGGAGGTTATAATATGAAAATTAGAAAATATTTTAATCCTATTACAGATTATATTCATTGTTTACCACCAAATATATAAAATTAAATACTTTAAAGCTTAGTAAAATATGATTTAAATTTAAATGTTTTTATTTAGGAGATGATTATTGTGAAAAAAACTAAAAAATTACTTTCTTTTTTGTTATGTATACTTATAACTGCTACTTTTATGTTATCTACAATGTCTGTTAGTGCACAAGAAATTGATGTTGACCAAAGTTCAGCAAGTCTAGAATTAATTAGGTTTAGCAGAATGACTATTAAGTTAGGTGTTGGTGAAACATATACTTTTTCAAAAGATTTTATACAACGTGTTATAGCTGGTACTAATATGAACAGCTATAGATGGGGTTCAGGTAATGAAAAGGTTGCAACAGTCGACAATAATGGAAAAATAGTAGCAAAAAATGTTGGCGAAACGTATATTACATTGCTTCCAAATGATTGTTCTTATTTAAACGATGTAAATATGGGTACACCAAGATGTAAAGTCGTTGTAAAAAAAGCCCCTACTTATGTTGATATTAGCTTGGCAAAAGTTACTTTAGGTCTAGGAGAAGAAGTTGGTGTTTACAAAAGTATAAACAGCGATGCTTATGCAGGTACTTTTACTTGGTCAAGCGATAATAATAATATTGCTACGGTAGAGCAAACATCTTTTGATAACGCAAGGATAGTAGCTAAGGGTGTTGGTACTACCAAAATTAGAATAAAGACCTATAATAATAAAATAGATACCTGTAGTGTAACAGTGAAACAAGCTCCAACAAGTATAACAATAAATGCACCAAGTACATTTATTGGTCTTGGTGAAAGTGTAACAATTAAACAAAGCACAGATTCAGGTTCGTATTCTAACAAAATTTATTGGTCAAGCTCAGATAGTAATGTATTATCTGTAAAGAAAACTTCTAACACTAATGCTGTTATTACAGCAAATAAATTAGGTACAGCTACTATTTCTGTAAAAACCTTCAACACAATAACCGATAACCTTACATTTACTGTAAAAAAAGCTCCTGATAGCGTATCTTTGGACAAAAAAGAATTATATGTATGTGTTGGTGAAACGGTTAACTTAACAGGAAATGTAAATAGTGGTTCATTTGCTAATACTTTTAATTGGACGACATCGAATAGTTCTGTAGCTGCTGTAAGTAGTACAACAACTAAAAATGCTACCATTACAGCAAAAGCGACAGGTACTGCTGATATAAAGATTTCAACTTATAATGGTAAAACTGATACATGTAAGGTAACTGTATATAAAGATACTCATGAAAAATTTGTCAACGAGGTGCTTAGACTTACTAATATAGAAAGGGAAAAATATGGAAAAGCTCCTTTGAAAAAAAGAACAGATGTAGATGAAATGGCCAACATTAGAGCTGAAGAGATCTCTAGGCTTTTTAATCATACAAGACCAAATGGAGTTTCATGGAGTTCACTATTAAAAGAATTGAGTATAAAGTATAAAACGGCAGGAGAAAATATTGCGGCTGGACAATATACACCTGAAGATGTTGTTAGTGCGTGGATGAACTCTCCGGGACATAGAAAAAATATTTTAAATGCTAATTTTACGGGATTGGGTGTAGGTTACTACTATAATCAAAACTTGCATTATAAACATTATTGGGTACAAAATTTTGTTGGATGATTGAAGTTATTGAATAAAAATAAAGTTTTTGTACTAATATAATGAAAAAATACTTTATATAAATAGTTTAGGTAACTTAAAAACAAAAAACGAAAACAGGCAACGGCAACTAAGCTGTTGCCTGAGTTTACTTATAGAGAATATTTAGATTATGTTTTTCTTTCTAATATTTATGATAGAGTCAAAAAGAAAAAAATAGATGAGGAGAATTATTAGAATTTTGTATAACTATATGAATAAAGATTATGTATATTATATAGAAACAGACTATGAAAATAATACTGATACTATTGTTAAATATGATATTAAAAATAAAGTTTATGAAAATATCTATAGTGTTAAGATATTGGATGAAAATGCAATAATGAATCTTTCTGTAGATGAAAATTATCTTACAGCTTCGGTTATTGATAATGATAAAGTGAAGATTGTTTTGATAGACTTAGTGTCTGATGATAATAAAGTGGTTACAGAATTACCTGAAAATGTTTCTTATGTTTACGATGCAGCTTATGACAAGGTGAACGATACTTATGCTGTTTATTATGCTGATAAAAAAGATAAAGAACATACGGGAATATTTAATAATAAAATGAAAGAGATTAAAAATGTAGTTACATTTAATGAGAATGTATATGCTTATCAGGATTCTATAGAATGCTATGATGGTCATTTGTATTGGATTTTTCAGGCTAATGTAAGTGGGAATGTATCAGACCACTATAGACTAGTTGATTATAATTATATCGAAAATGAACCTAAGGAGTATGAAAGAACATTTTATTTTAACAGAACAAATGATTCTATATATGCTTTGTCGTTTGATAAGAGTGGAGATTATCAGAATATAGTTCTGGATAAATATAAAATTGAATCAAAGAGTTATAATGCGTAGATTTATTATTAGATATATCTATCTATAAAAAAGTAAGTTTAATTATTTAGTGTAAGAAATATTGCAGTTTATTAAAATAAAGTACTTATATGAAATAAAAAATAGTTTTAATGCTATATTTAGTATAAATATACTTTACTATAACTAATAGAAATTTCGATATAAATAATGTTTTTACATTTATTTGAAAATATCTTCATATAATACATAAAGATTAATATGAATTGCTATTGATTTTATTTAGAATTCATAGTATGATAGATATATATTAAAAATATAATATTAAAAAAATTTAATATTTTAAAAATCAAGGAGGTAATTTTAATGAAAACATTAAAAAAAATGACAACTATGCTGTTAGCTGGTATGCTTGTAATGTCAACAGGTGTTACAGCTGTTTCAGCTGCAGAGGATTTTACAGTTGCTGAGTCTAAAGCTTTAGCAGCAGGTGTAAAAACTGAATCTACACAGGTTGAGGTTCATAAGGGTGATGTAGTAAACTGTTGGGTAGAGGTTACTATACCAACAGGATCTCCAGATGTTACTGGTTGGACAGCAGATATGTACTATGATGATGAAATATTTGATATCAACAAAACATTTGCTGATAATTATGGTTTTGCTTCTGGTACAAAGGCTATTGATTATGCAGTGGGTAACTCTTCTGAATCAGTTGATTTACCAGGTGGTAGCATTGCACAGAGTAGTTTTAATTCTGGTGTAGTAAGCGTTGCAGATGCTAACTACAATGGTTTTAAGTTTGCTGGTAAGACATCAAAGCTAGTATGTATTCAGCTAGAGGCAACTGCAGATGCTACAACAACTCTTGCATATAGAATGAGAGATTTGGTTGACTCTAATATAACTGATGATTATTATTTAGATAAAACAAACTATCAGCCAAAGGGTGGTGCTGAGTTTGATTTAAAGGCTGATGTAGTGTGTGATCACGTTAAGGTTTTCGGTGACGTTAATTTAGATCTTAAAGAAACAGATGCTAATGTATACACAGGCGTTGTAGAGCTACAGGCTGGCACATATAGCTTTAACGTTAACGACAAGGGTACAACAAAAGGTATGAACTTTACCTACACAGACACAGCATCTATTAATTATTCAGCAGGCTACAAAGCTCCAACTAAGCTTGTTGCTACAGGTGGTAGATATGAATTTACTTATAACGCTTCAACACAGGTTCTAAGAATTAAGTACAAGAACTTTAATGATATAGTTGAGCTATTCGGTGATATCAACGTTGAGCTAGTTAGAACATCAGCAGATAGCACAGTATTTACTGGTTCTGCAAGAGTAGAGGCTGGTACTTACAACTTTAATATTAATGATCAGGGCACAAAAATGGGCTTTAAGCAATCATTTAATGATGTTGTATACGAAGTTAAGTTTGGTGCTGGTTGGTCAGCTACAACATTTAATGCAACAGGTGGTATTTACTCAGTTAAGTACGATACTGCTACAGATAAACTAACATTCAGACACGCTCCTAAGGGATTAGGTGATGTAAGAGTATTTGGTGATATCAACCTACCTCTAGCTAAACAGGGTGAAAATCTTTATTCTGCTGCAAAAACACTGGATGTTGGTACATATCAGTTCAGAGTTGATTCTCTAGGTACAACAGTATGTAACGGTTCTGAGTTTACAAACGGTATGAATGGCGTAGAGTATAAAACAGAGTGGAAGGGTGCTACAACCTTTAATGTAACAGCAAAGCAGAAGTTTACATTTATCTTTGACACTAATACAAACAAAATTAAGGTTCTAGGTTCACCAATCGACCCAACAAAGGTATTGGTAGCATTTGATGACATTGCTCCTCTTGAGCTAAAGAGCACAGATGGTGTAAACTACAAGGCTACAACATCACTAAATGCTGGCACATACTCATTCAGAATGGACGAGTTTGGTATAACAATGGGTTATGGTGCTACAAAAACAGATGCAATCGATGGTATTACATATGATGCTACATTCTCAGCAGCAACAAACTTTATTGCAACTGGTGGTCAATATACATTCTCATACAATGTTAACACAAATAAACTAAGAGTTACTAAGGTTGGTTAATTCATAATTAATATAATATTGAGTTAGCATAAAATAGCCGACAAAAGCTTAATAAAAGCTTTTGTCGGCTATATTTTGTACTAGGCGTTGCATTTCGGCTTTGGTTGTTACCTGTGTTGCCTTTTCTCGTATTACTTGCTTTTGTTGTGGTGTCATTCCAGCAAAATTAAGCATTGCTGTTTCGTTTTCTGCAAGCTGTCGTGCAAGTCCTAATGGTAGTTCGTAGTTTTTATTTTTCATTTTTTAC
>JAXJJE010000011.1:0-2729 GCA_036298405.1 Acutalibacteraceae bacterium | reverse complement strand
TCATATACTACTGGTGGTCATTTATTAGTAGCTACTGGATATTATATAGATAATGGTAAAGTAATCTTTATTTGTAATGATCCAAATATAAGTGAAGTATATGTAGAATATTCATATGAAACTATTGAGAATGTATGGAGAATGGTTGCATACATAGTAGAATGTATTTTACTTTACTGTTCAAACGGAAATGTACATATTTCTGTTTATACAAGTGGTTTTTCACTAAACGGAGAGGCTGTTAAACAGAATGGATTTGCATTTATATTGCTTTGTGTTACTTTTAATATTATAAATGTATGGATGGAAGAAGGTATTTTTCGTGGGCTTTTTACCAGTTTGCTTTCAGATAAAATAAGCTTTTGGGGTACTACAATTTTTATTGCGTTGTTGTTTGGCGTTTGGCACTGGGTTATGCCACTAAGAGATTTTATAGAGGGTAATACTTCTATTGGCAATTTACTGGTAATGGGTATTGGTTACATTATTCTTGCTGGAATTATGAGTATAAAATGGTCAATGCTATATAAGATTACTGGCTCGTTATGGCTGGGACTTGGTGACCATTTATTCAACAATGTAGTTGTAACAAACCTTGTACATGTAATTTCAAATAACGAAGCTGACAGTATGCAAATTGTAAGAATTTTAATAGGTCAGCTGATATCATTTGCAGTAGTTATGATTTATTGCAAAAAAAGAACAAACAAAAGTGCTAACATTTAATTTTGCAAACAGCCCCGTATAATCTTTAGCGATTATACGGGGCTGTTTTTTAGTTTATGTTTTTAGAATTAGTTACAATAGTAGCTTTTTGTTATACCCTCACGCTTAAAGCCAGTTTTCTCGTAGTAGTGCTGTGCTACAGTATTATTAACAGCTGTATCGGTATCAAAGCGTGTAAAGCCTTTTTCGTATAGAAAGCTCTTGAGGGCTTTCATACACTTTGTACCAATGCCCTTGCCTGTTATCTCACCGTTAACGTAAATCCAACGTAGGTAAGCAATATTTTCGTTAAGGTAATGCACCTCACAGCCACCCACCTGAGAACCCTCAAGAATAAAGTCAATATATTGCTGGTTTCCTTTTGTTAAATCGTGTGGTGTAACTACTATATCTGATTTTTCTTCTCCGTTTAGAGTTGATGAATAATACACATTCTCGTGTTCAACTTCGAAGTCGTTTTCTTTAAGCAAGGCTTCGATATAAGTATAATTATCAAAAAGCTTACCGTGACGAGCAAAACAGCTCATACCAAAGTAATGGAAAAACGCATATACTCTCTCATTATTACCTAGATTTTCTAGTGCGTCATTTAAAAGTAGTTTACCTGCGTCAATTCTGTCTTTATTAAAATATAGGTTACGGATTACAGGATATGAAATATCACTTGAAATTTCTCCATTCTCTGCAAAGCCAAAGGCTGTTTTTCCGTACTGAATAAAGCCTACAAGCTTATCATTATCATAAACCACCTTTGTGTTAAGCTCTTTAAATAATCTTCTACCCTCACCGTCGATATCTTCTGTAAACGATTTCTTCCAATATTCAAAATCAACCGAAAAGAAATAAGGAACCTCAAAGCCCAGCTGAAAATTATAAATATCATTCAAATTATTTGTTTCTGCTATTTTTAACATTAGTTATTCTCCTTACATATAATAAACATAAATACTACACTTTTTACCTGATTAGCCTTACAATTCTTTTTTCATTTGTTCTGATAAAATCTAAAATGCTATATGTACTTTTTGATAAAGCAGAGTCTTTTTTATCCTCAAAATAGGCAAGAAATAACAGCTCTATGCACTCCATAACAAATACTGCAGACTGCTTTTCTTCGCTTGTAAGTTTAAGATTTTTATTATATCCTGCAAAGACCTTTTCAGTAAACTCAAACCACATTTCCTCTGTGATTTCAAATTTTTCTTTTTCTGATAATACAGACAGCACAAAGTAGCATAAATCTAATATTCGTATATTTTTCTGGCTTAAATCAAAATCTATATAGCCACTAAACTGTTTGTTATTAAAAAGAAAATTTCCAAAATGTACATCTCGGTGGATAAGCTGTATAGGCAAATCGCTATAATTCTTTTCAAGATTTTTGACTATAGCTTCATATTCATTCTTACTGATATTTTGCCAGCCTGATTTCTCGAAGCTTTCTTTAACCCAACCGTTCATTTCTTCCAACAGACTATTACTCCAAAACTCAGCTTTATTTTCAAAGGTTTTAAATGCAATATGAAGATTAGCAATAATCTCTCCCATAATCTGGGCTTTATTATTGCGAAGCTTGAGCTTTACTATATTACTGCCCTGTAGCTTTTCAGAGATGAAGAAATATTGCCCTTTATCCTCAACATAAATACTTCCGTTAGTAGCTTTAAGTAGCTTTCCAACCGGAATCCCCCTTTCATCAAGATGTTGATTTATCAAAATATTTCGCTGTAACGACTCAAGCTCGCTATATAATTTTAACACATAGCTATCACCTATCTGCCAAGTGCTGTTGTAAATTTGTTTTATGCATTCATTTTGCAAGTTCCATTGTGGCAGTAGTACTTGTATTCTTTCAGACATATTCTCAAAGCTTTTACGTTGCTCGATAAGTATTCTTCTTATAATTGATTGAGCTAAATTAAAGCTGTCAGCTAAAGCTTCGTTACTAATTCCCTCCAGATGCTGTGTGTAAATTCTTACATTACGCTTTTGCAGCTCAATTT
>JAXJJE010000010.1:0-2842 GCA_036298405.1 Acutalibacteraceae bacterium | reverse complement strand
CCCTCTGTTTTGAACTCTACAAGGTTTTCCATCTGTGGGAAGAAGAAATCCTTAGGGCTTCTTACAGTATTAAGAGCGTTGCTCCACTGCATACCGTCTGCCCATTTTGTGTAAGTAGCTTTGCCGTTAGCATCATCTACTGGCATATATAATGTAGCATTTTTTGCAATTTCAGCAAATACAAGATTTAAAGACTCAAGTGAACACTTACGCATCGTTCTCACTCCTCTCGAAAACCTCTGAAGGCTCTAGGTCTTCTGTTGTGTAGTTAACAAGTGGTGCTCTTGAGCCTACCTCTGCACCAGCCTGATACTCACCATAGAAGCTGTCTATATCTTTAATAAATTTACGGTTTAGTAGGTGTAGTGGAATGTTCTGAGGACAAACTCTTGAACACTCACCACAGTCTGTACAACGACCTGCTACGTGGAAAGCACGAATGATGTGGAACATCTTTTCTTCAAAGCTGTTAGCAGGAGCCTTGTTTTCAACAGGTGACTTTGGATTGTCGAATACGCACTGCTCACAGGTACAAGCAGGGCAGATATCACGGCAAGCGTTACAACGGATACACTTTGACAGCTCATTCTGCCAGAAAGCAAAACGCTCGTCAGCTGTCATATTCTCTAGCTTTTCAACCTCGTCAAAGCGAGCAGAATCGATAACATCGCCGTCTTCGCCAATAAGCTCGTCATAAGCAACGTGCTTCTTACTCTTACAGTTTACACAACGCTCAGCGATAACCTCAGCTGTATTTACTACAACAGGCTCGTCCTCGTAAATGCTGTGTACTAGCAGAGTATCGTCCTTACACTCAATAGCAGAGATACCCTCGCAAACTGCCTTTACCTTTTCAACATCAACCATACCCTCGCAAGGAATACCAACTGCATAAACCTTTTCACGGTCGAAACGGTGTTCAGTTAGAAGCTGGTTAAAGCTGTATGTATCACAAGGCTTTAGGAACACAAGAATTGTGCCCTCTATCTTTCTTGTTTTTGCAACCAGATATTTAGAGAAGTTGGCACCACAGAAGTCGTTCCAAACAAAGCTCTCTTTAATATCCTCTGCTGTTGTAAATACAGCAGGTGTAATATCATAATCGAATTCACCCTTTTTCCAGCCTAGTACAGCAGCAACTGTACCATTCTCAAGAAGTGAAATCGCCTTTTCAACTAATACTTCACGCATTACTTTTTGCATCTTAGATCCTCCAATCTCTTGTTTTCACCAAGACTTGCAACTGTCTGTGCGAAATCGTTCATTGTAGCAGCAAACTTAGCACCCTCTGCTGCTGATACCCACTCTACACGAGTTCTTTCTTTTTCGATACCTAGATAATCTAGCATTGAGAAAAGAAGAGCCATTCTACGACGAGTATAATAGTTACCGGAAGTGTAGTGACAGTCGCCAGGGTGACAACCACAAATGATAACGCCATCTGCACCACGCTGGAAAGCACGCAGAATGAACATTGGGTTTACACGGCAAGAGCATGGTACTCTGATGATTTTTACATCAGCAGGGTAAGCCAGTCTGTTATTACCTGCAAGGTCAGCACCGGCATAAGAACACCAGTTACAGCAGAAAGCCACTATTAAAGGTTTATATTCGTTTACTTGCATATTGCATCCACCTCCGCAATAATCTGTTCAGTAGCAAAGCCATTCAGATCCATAGCACCTGATGGACAAGCAACTGTACAAGCACCGCAGCCCTGACAAACAGCTGGGTTAACCTTTGCAACTCTACGGATTGCAGTTGTTCTGTTTGGCATACGGAATTCTTTATTTTCATAAGTAATAGCACCATATGGGCATACTCTTTCACAGGTTGAACAACCGTTACACATAAGCTCGTTAGAATGTGCAACGCAAGGGTTACTTGTAAGCTTATCCTTAACAAGCAAGCCGATTACCTTAGAAGCAGCAGCACTTGCCTGTGATACTGTTTCTGGAATATCCTTAGGACCCTGACAAGCACCCGACAGGAATACACCTGCTGTTGGGCTTTCTACTGGTCTTAGCTTTGGATGAGCCTCTGTGAAGAAGTCGTTTGTATCCATACTTGCTGTTAGCATTGTAGCAAGTGGACGAGCTGACTTATCTGGCTCGATAGCAGCAGCAAGAACAACAAGGTCTGCGTCAATATGTAGCTGCTTGTTAGCGATAAGGTCAGAAGCCTGCACCTTTAGCTTGTCACCCTCTGGTGAAACCTTACCAACCATACCCTTAATATAATGAACACCAAAGTCCTCAACAGCACGACGGTAGAACTCATCAAAGTTCTTACCAGGTGTTCTTACATCTATATAGAATACATAAACATCTGTATCTGGATACTTATCTCTTGTAAGCATTGCGTGCTTTGCAGTGTACATACAGCAAATCTTTGAGCAATACTCCTTACCCTTTTCAGCACAAGCGTCACAACGAGAGCCTACGCACTGTACAAATACGATTGTATGAGGGTGCTTACCGTCTGATGGACGAAGTAGCTTACCTGCTGTAGGACCTGCTGCGTTTGTTAAACGCTCGAACTCAAGAGATGTGATAACATCCTTTGACTGGTTATATGCAAATTCATCAAACTTATCCATACTGATTGGATTAAAGCCTGTTGCAACTACGATTGCACCGTACTTTTCTTCGATGAATTCATCTTTCTGTGTATAGTCAATAGCACCTGCAGTACAAACCTTTGCACAAAGACCACATTTGCCGTTTTTAAGCATATTACAAGCATTGGGGTCAATGGTTGCAACCTTGGGAACTGCTTGAGCGAAAGGAATGTAGATAGCAGGGCGATTGTCCATACCTAAGTTGAATTCGTTGGGAATTCT
>JAXJJE010000009.1:0-10027 GCA_036298405.1 Acutalibacteraceae bacterium | reverse complement strand
GGTTGGAAATCTCCTTCTGATTTTTTAAAGCATTTCCTCCAAACTGGCGAAGTTATTTTCTCTTAATGTGTAACACATCATTGACAAACCTACAGCTGAATATTGTTCAAATTTGATTGTTACTGACAGAAACAACAGTGATGCTGTTAAATACAACCACTTTTAATTATTTCCCCTGCACCCTATTTCCGTCATCTACTAATTCCTTATCAAAGCTCTCGTTTTCAAAAAAATCTTTGAAACTATATTCGTCGGTTCCACCTGTTACTATTTCCATTTGTTCATCATCAAGTTTTTTACGTTCACTATTTACTACCTTTTTTGTATTCATATTTTTCCTCCTAAAAATTTTTTACGACCTAAAATAAACCACAAAAAAACGCTCACGAAAATCACGGATGGCACCATTACTATTATAACGATACCAACATTACTTCCATCATTATTATCAGTTGCCTCGGATACATTGCTGTCGTTCGGTTTGTCGCTGTCATCCGATTTATCGCTATCGCTTGGCTTATTGCTGTCGCTTGGCTTATTGCTATCGTCCGGTTTATTGCTATCATCCGGTTTATTGCTATCATCCGGTTTATTGCTATCATCTGGTTTGTCACTATTGTTTACAGTAACAAGAAGTGATTCCTTATGTCCTGTATCATTGTCCGTAACTTCTACAGTAACCGAACCTGAGCTTAAAGCTGTCAGTTCTCCCAAATGGTTAACAACAACAACGCTTTCGTCGCTGGAATCAATATGCAAGTTCTTTTCATTGAAATTAAATGGATATCCTTTAATTTTCAGCTCCTGTTTTTCGTTCTTGCTTAATGAAAGAGTAGACTTTCCATCATTCACAGTAAAGCCAATATCCTCAATTTCATAAATAGTATGATGTGTAGAGTATGCTCTGCTCTCTTTACCATCAACCAAGCCTGCAACCATTGTTTCCACTGTTCCAAGAGCTACATCGCCTACTTTTCTGAAATGCTCTGGTTGTACTTTTACAAGTGCACAAACAACTTTCTCTTCTCGTGCATCAACTGTAAATTTCTCTGTGTAACCTAGTGTATCACCTGTCTTAAAATATTCATCCACATAAACAATCTTAATTTCCATTTCGTCCGAAATGTAATTTCCTAGATTTTTCACAGGAATAAAATATGCATGTGTATATTCATCCTGTTCTGTCATATTTTCAAGTGCTACCTGATATGCATCATAATAAGCATCTCCCGACTGCTTCTCAGCTATAAAGTCCTCCAGCTCCTGACGATTGAAATCTTCGATATTACCAAATGAAATATCATGTGCATACTGAATTGTTCTTGTTGCTTCAGCTGTTTTTCCTAATGCTACATATTCTTCTTCTGGAGTTTTCACCAATTCAACAACCTCTGCTTTTAATTCAAATGGATACTCCAGACTCTTTGGAAGTGTCATAGATGTACTATAGCAGAATTCATTTCCTACATATATAACACTTTCTGCATCAGTTTCTTCCACCCTTTTGGTTACAAGCACATTTCCATCCTTGATTACAGATAAAGATACAATATTACCTTCCGATGGCAGTAAGCCTTCATTTTTAACATTAAAGCTTACAGTAATCTTTTCACCCGGAATAGGGTATTCTTCGGATAATTTAATTGAGTTATCGACAATTTTCAACGAGCTAATCGGTTTACAAACAATTTCTGTCAGATTATGTTGGTCATATTGAACCATTCCATTATCATCAATATCAATTTCATAACTGTTTGCAATAACAATTGCACCCTTATCCTTCTGAACAGTTACTTCAAGTTCGTCCAGAACAAGATTTTCTTCCATTTCTTCTCCGTATTTTGTGAGCTGAACTGGTTTACCCCATCCTGTTTCAGGCATATTGGATTCCCATTTATCCTGCCATCCATCATCTAATCTGTAGTATGATGTACCAAATAATTCCGTACCGAGCTGTTCTGGGTCATAATTGGAACCCGTCCAGAACAAATAAATATTGCCATCCTCTCCTTGAACTATTCTGTAATTTCTAATGTCTACCTCTTTACGAATTTCTGTATTTGGTGTAGCAAAGTCAACTGTATTAATGGAGAGCCTTCCTTCTGCAAAATTACGTAGCTTGCTATATACACCTTCTCCATTCAATTGTGAAAGTTCAACATCCAATTCATCAACTACAGTTTCAGCCCAATCAAATCCGATTCCGTCTGAATCCAGTATATATTCAAGGCTGGTTTTCAATCCTGAATAGCCTGAATACATCTGTTCATCTAATACTTCCTTATCCAGATTTTCCAGTAATTCTCTTAAAGAAACAGAATTAAATACAGATGTTTCAGAAATCCAGGTTAAGAAAGCATCTCCATTCAATGTTGTCATCTGAAGATTTGAAACATAACCCGAATCAGTTGCTATTTTAATAGGATAGTAGGACTTGTCTTCTGTATGCATCTCAAGCCACACTTCTCTATCTCCATTGGATAAAATATCTTTGTCTTTGTCAATGCTGTATGCAGAAAACGTATATGTATCGTTGCTGGATGTGGCACTGGTATACTTGAAGCTTGCTACCGAATAATCCAGAACCAGTGGATCATGAATATCAGGATGTTTAATATTCATAAGCTTTTCTGTCGCATTGCTACCACTCGCTACAGGTTGATCAATAAATTTATCCGACTGAGGACTGTAAAGAACCTTTGCCCAGGTATTATAGTTTGAAGTCATACTGGATAGTTCTTCCAGAGTTTCTGCGTTTTGCAAATCCTGCTTCAGATAATAGAGGGCAACATTATCGTCTTCAGCAACTATTCTAACATAACTGTTCATATACGGATCATCCGTAATACGTTTAACTGTACCTAGACAGTTGTGCACTGAATCAAATACGCACATCTTAACATCCAAGCTCTGCATATCTGCTTTTACAGACTCAATGTCCGTATTACCAGATAATGGTCTATTGGCATACGACCACGCAATATATACATTATCTCCAACCAGAAGAAGCTCGGGACTGGTTTCAAATGTTTTATTATCCGAGTCAATTACCACCGGTTTAGACCAAGCTCCATAGAAATCACGGATACTGTACACAAGCTGAGAAGAATCTGCACCTTTCTGGTTCTCTCTGTTCTGTAGATAAATCATAAAGATTCTGCCATCTGGAAGTGTTACCATCTGAGGACGAATATACTCCAAGGTTCCTTGAATCAGATTTTTCTTGCTGATAGGCTCAAGCGAAGAACGAAGCATACCACTTTTTCCCATCAGACTGTACTCTTCCTTTACAGCGTCATAATTACGCACATAAAGCTGTTCTTCCATACCAAGCGAATTGTTCCTCAATCCATATGCTGTCGCTTTGGTTTTGTAATTATCAGGGTTATAGACACCAGTATTCAGCTGATATTCTCCGATTTGGTGTTCTATAGAGAATAGGAGCAGATCGAGGGCTACTCCACCTCCAATTGTAAAGCGTACACCACCATGCATATTCTGATCTATTAATTTAGGATCAACATTAACCCTGAACAATGACGATACTTCAAATATACCCCTTATACCCAGCATACCACAAATTCCTACGCCCGGCTCCAATTTTATTCCTAATCCAAACTCGGCCCACGGCACACTTGAACGAACAGGCAGATCTGCAACGTTTTCATATCCAAGCATCTCCGCCTCAGTAAGAATTGCGTCTTCTGTCACGGCTGATCCATCTAGCTGGAAGCTAGCCCAGCCAGACATATTAAGATATACAGGCACTCCACTTATCATCCAATATTGTGTTTTTGATATTTCTCCCATTACACCAATTGCATATTGCATTCCTGCAAAAATATGCTGGTTATTAATCGGATCATATATATATTCAACACGGAACAAAACGCTTACCTTTATATCCCACTCGAAGTTATCATTTAATTTTGCTAAGCTTGATTTATTAAAGGTTTTATTAACCTCGTCTGTCTTTTCCTGTATTATCTTATCTTTCTCTGACTTTATCAGCTTATCCTGCTCATCCTGAGGTTTTTTGTCAAAGTCAGGGTCGCTTTTTGAAAGCTCTTGTCTTACAATATCATCAGTCACAGATTTAGCTGCTGCTTCAATACTGTCTTGTCTACTCAGTGTCGCTTCTGATGTCTTGCCGTTTTTAATCTCATCCAGTTTTTTATAAGCTTTCATAGTATCTGCAACAGAAACAGCAACTGAAAACGTCATAGAGTAAGCAGAAGTTGCTTTATTATCTGGATCTTCATATTCAGGCATTCCTAACTTCATCTTACCTGAACTTAGCTTGCTGGAAAGGTCACTCATAACTGGAACATTCGCTGCAAATCTTCCTTGTTCCATTTCCATTTTAAGAACAACAGCATCCTGAAGTGGTGTATAGAAAGAAAGTCCTGTATTCAAAGACGAATACTCTATTTTTTTTGATTCAATCTGAACATAGATCTTATCACCATCAGAAGCCAATTCAGATGGATCAAAATCCCAGTAATACTGTTTTGTTGTCGCATCAAATTTTGCTTCTTCTCTTACTATCACGGTATCGTTCTGATCCACCAGGCTGAAATACACCTTCATTGTTTCAGCAGGATGGTTATTAAACTCAACATCAGCTGTAACAGTTAATGTATCTGGAGTCTTTCCATAAATAATCGGAATACTATTCACTCTTGTATCAATATCATTTTTCAGATATTTATATGATATATTTGCAACATATGGTGAATATGGTGTTCGCACAGGCATATCAATTGGATCGCTTTTAACAATTGTACACTCTATTTCCTTTGAAACAAATAGGTTTTTCTTTGTTTCTGGATCTGCCTCTGTAAGCTCTACTGTTTTCTTCTCGCTAAGCTGACCAGAAGCAGAAAGTGTTACATACTGAACCTGTTCTACATCATTATTGGATATTTTTACAGAAATTGTATCTCCTGAAATCGCTTAAATACCATTGATTTCATAAGAACCTTCCAGAACCTTACTAATCTCATTTCCTTTTTCGTTGATTTCTGTAACAATTTTATTTTTTCCAGAATATTTCTGAATACCCCATATCAGATTTTTGTTGGAATCATATACCTTCTGGTTTATTGTAGCTGTAGATGCAATAACATTGGTTGCAGGCTGATTGCTAATACCTGCAACGCTTTGACGCAATGTTACACTTGAATATCTTGCATAACCCTCTAAAGTGAAAGCCTGATAATCATTTGGATCACAGCGTTCTGCCGAAACATTAATTACGTTTTTATCTGCTCTTTCGTAGGCACGTACATACATAAAATAACCATTTACAGTATCCCCAGTATGTGATTGTGTGATTCGAGGACGATATGTACCATCGTTGAGAGCTGTAGGGGCCAGAGAAACTTCATATACTTTACCATAAACAGGTCTTGTATGGTTCTCACCATCAAGTGGATCATCAATGCATATTACATTTTTCCCCTTCATATCCGTATAGGTAAGTTGCTCCTTAGGCACAATATTTGTTACTGTGAAGTATTTTTGTGCTTCATCATCCAGCTGTACCTCTATGATATTCTTTTGCTGTGAAAACACAGGTTTTAGTGTATATCTTATCTTTTTGAATGTAAGCTCATAATCTGCAGGAATTACACCCGATTCTTCTGGTTTGGTATCACCTGGGTTTACATATGCTTCTGATTCATAGCTTTCAAATTGATAATCCTTATATTTTTCATATGATGTTGCTGAAAGTTTAATCGTATCACCTACATGGTACACATCGGTTGTTGTTTTTTTCAGATTTGGATTATCAAAGGTACCATACTCACTCGGATTAATTTCTACACGCACATCTTTATATTTAAATGCTGGTTTAATAGTTAATTTACTTACATAAGAAGTGGCTACTCCACTTTTCTTTTTAATTTCAATACTATCTCCTATGTGTTCATCAACAAATGCAAGAAAATCACCAGAAAAAGACAAAGTGGTATCTGTTGTTTCATAGCGATAATAGTCAGAAGCATTTCCAAATTTTACATCGTATCCTATCAATTCACCATTAATAGAACCACCTTCTTCGATACTGCTGTACAAAATAGAAAGATCCTGATTTACATATCTACTATCATGTCCGGCAGGCAGTACCACTCTTGCTGGTGCCTTTTGCACAGTTACGTCACCATTTAGATATTTCATTGCATCTGGCTGAACAAGTGTAATATCAAACTGTCGAAACATAGCAGCAACACCCCAGAATTTAATTTCTGGCTCCACAAGATATTGTGCTGTTTTTTCTGCATAAACATCTATTATAGTCTTTGAATCCCATGTATCTGGAATCCACTTCTTACCATTAGGATCTCCAACCAGCAAAACAGGAGTAGAAACCTGTCTTGATTGCTGTCCTTTTCTTGCAAATTTTAAGCTTTCTGACTTATTAAGCTCTGTATTTCTAATCCTCAGCTTCATTCCACATTCTGAGGATTCATATTCTGATAATGTTTCACAATCAAGAGCAAGATATTGGTATTGTGGCAATGGAATCTGGTATTTAGCAATTTCTGCACCTTTATCCCAAACCCAACCAGAATACCAACACAAATGTCCGTATTTATCAGGTATGTTATATCCGTTATTCTGTCGTCCTGAATCACCACTTGTAAATCCGTACTCTACATTACCAATAGTATTCTCTACATCTGCTCCAGTTCCTGAAGCTTTATTTACAGGTATTGGCAAATAATAGTCACCCACATGAACCTTAGGATTTTTGCTAGAATCCATAATTTTCAATACAGAAGCATCACCGTCACCTTCCAGTTCATAGGTTTTACCATCAATAACAATTTCCTTATCAGAATCCTTACTGCTTGCTAAATGCAACGTAGGTTTATTTTCAGAATATTCTATCTTGTTGGCTTCATTTTCACTCAAATACACTTTTGCAGTAGAGCATTCACCCTCTACACCACCTTTTACTTCTCCAAGCACCAATTCAAAGGACATATCTCCCTCTGGTCTTACAGGGATTTCAAAAGATACTTCTTTTTGATATGGTGCAAACTCCAGAAGTCCATTTACGCCTGCAAAATGAACTCCAGTTTCTGCTTCGCCAATTTCATTTGAATGAACTCTTGCTGTAACAAATGAATACAACGCCTTTTCTCTGACAGCTGTGATAACAACATTATCATCACTTGACTCATATTTAGGCTTAGAGAAACTAATTTCAGAATATTCAATTGGTTCATCGTCATTGATAGAAATTGCAATTGAGATATAATCAGATAATGCTGACATTTCATCTGGTGCAGATAATAAAAAGTTTATAATCTCTTGTCCTTCAGATTCCTTATCTTCAAGAATCTCAAAAACAATAAGCTTTTCTGTCTCACCTGGTGCAAACACAAGCGTGGTGGTAGAGCTTGTTATAATCTCCTGTCCTGGGTCGATACTCGTATTATTCAAGAACAGTGACTCTAATGGAATACCTTCGTTATCCCAGGTTTCTCTTGTTGGTAGACCCGTCTGCATTGCTTTCAGCTCTGCTAAAGATGAATATTCTTTATTCTCACTACCATCCTCTTCTGGAGCATTCTTTTCAGGTAAAGATACATTCTCAGCTTGTTCGTCACATTCTTCGGATTTCTCCTTATCTTCATTAGATGGAGTTTCTGTTTTATTCTCAGTAGCTTCTACCTTATCAGAGCCTTCGGATTTCTCCTTATCTTCATCAGACGGAGTTTCTGTTTTATTCTCAGTAGCTTCCACCTTATCAGATTCTTCTGTATCAATAGACTCCTGAACTGCCTGCTCAAATGTTTCTTCTATTTCATTAACCTTTTTTTGATTTTCCTCGTCGGCAACCATTTCCAACAAGGTCTTATCTGTTAATTCCTCTTCTGTTTGAGTAGCTTTTTCAAGTACAATATAATCTTCTGCGTATTTTGCTGATACATCTACACTCTTTAATTCAACGCTTGCTTCTGAATTTGTATTTCCATCACGATAAATTGTAAGTGCATATTTACCACGCTCTTCTACGCTTGACTGCACCGTTCCGATACTGAAGTATGAATACGCTTCATCAATTTCTCCAATATCAGAATGTATTGATTGAAGAACCGTCAGTTCGTTCTCTTCAGCTTTAACCATTGTTGTTGGTACAAAACCAGCAAGCACCACCATAGCTAAAAAAAAGCTTAAACTTCTTTGAGCGTGCTTTTTTAAGTGTTTAATCTTTTTCAACTTTAAAACCTTCCTTTCAAAGTTTATTTTCTAGCATAACACATCAGCCTTCTGTTGTTCAGCTAATTTGAAGAAATATCCTTTTTGCTCAATCAGCTTATCATAACTACCTTCCTCTACAATTCTTCCTTCATCCAGCACAATAATCCGATCACAATTGCGAATAGTGGAAAATCTGTGAGCAATCACGATTCTTGTACACTCCAGCTTTTCAAGAGCCTGCGACACCTTTGACTGTGTAATATTATCTAATGCTGATGTAGCCTCATCAAATATAAGTATTTTGGGTTTGGATACAACTGCCCGAGCAATCATCAATCGCTGTTTCTCTCCACCTGAAATACAACCACTCCCTTCTGTAATAACCGTATGCATACCCATTGGCATAGAACGAATATCATCTGCAATATCTGCTATCTTTGCCGCATTCCATGCATCCTCCATAGTAGCTTCTGGAGACGATATTGTGATATTGGAAAAAATATCTCCATGAAACAACCTACTATCCTGCATTACCACACCAATTTTTTTCGTAAGGACACTAAATCCAATTTATTAATATCATTACCATCATAAAAGACAGTACCTCTCTGTGCTGTTTCAAAACCCAACAGCAGACGAAGCAGTGTTGTTTTTCCACAGCCACTATTCCCCACAATGGCTACATATTCCCCCTGCTCAATCTTCAATGACACTTTATTTAAAACCCAAGGCATATTCTCTTCATAACGAAAAGATACATTACTGAGTTCAATAGCTCCTTCTACATAGGACACCACCTTTTTATCTGTTGACATTTCTGGAACAGCATCCAGAATCGGTTTAACAAGTTCTATGGTAGGTCGAATATTCGCTACCTGTGCTCCAATTACAGACAAGGTAGAAAAAGCACCTGTAACCATTCCATATGTCATAGTAAACGCATAATATTCTGCAACAGAAACACCAGATTTCAAAGCATAATAATAAATTACTATCATTCCTGCAAGTGAAATGGCTATATTGATCGTTCCACTTAACAGCAGTAGTACAGAAATCCCGTAAGTATGCCTCACCTCTTCTGTATATGCTTTTATCCAACGTGTCAAGATCCGTTTTTCTGCACCAGCTAGTCTAATCTTTTGAATACCAGAAATAATTGCATAAGTAAGACCATCTTTCTTTTCCTTTGCTTCCATAGACCGTTGGTTGGTTTTAGTTCGTAACACTATATTTAAAACCGAACAGGCAAAGGTTAACATAACAACGCAAAGGGAAGGAACCACCAATGTCGGCGTATATTGAAAAATCTGTAAAATATATATGATTGAAAATACAGAACCCAATCCTGTCATAACAAATCCAGAATACATCGTAGAACAAAGGTGATTTAAATGCTGAATCTTTGTTGTCAATTCTCCAGAACTGTATTTTTTAAAAAATTCTGGCGAAAGAGACACTACTCTAGCCATAGCAGCTGATTGCACAGAAATCTCTAGTTGTGTGCTGATCTTCATATCAAGCAAAGATTTCACTACTTTAATTAGAACCGTACCAATACTTACAAAAATTGAGAATATCATCATGGTCCAAAACAGATGCATACTACGACTAGGAATAAGCTGATGAAAAATTGAATAAGTAATCTGAGGTGAGAACATTTCAACCAAAGTTACCAATAGCATCATAAACAAAGCCATAAAATACGATGAAACGAGATTGTAAAATAAAGTGTGTAAGTTATAAAAATAGCTTGCACACTTTTTGCATTTGAAGATAAGTGTGCTACAATATAAAGAAAGGACAAAAAAGG
>JAXJJE010000008.1:0-8625 GCA_036298405.1 Acutalibacteraceae bacterium | reverse complement strand
GTATCCAGCATATTCTCAATAAAAATGCCATAGCCCTTTGTTGGCTCGTTTACAAAAACATGTGTTACTGCACCCACCAGCTTATTGTTCTGGATTATAGGGCTACCACTCACGTATGATTGTCATTAATATAAACATTTTTCCAAAAACATATACAAAAGAAGGTATATTTCAACCTTCTTTCTAATTCAAGATATAGTTTTTGGATTCCATCTCTTAAAATCAGTTTCCTTTATGGTATATACTGTATGTCTCCCTTCAGCCTTTTTTAAAGAAATCTTAGCAAGAATTCTCTGACGCAATTCTACCGTCAATGATCGTTGTGTTAAAGCAGACACATTCACTGAACTACTAATCGAAATTTGATACATCTTAGTACAATCAATAAACGAAGGTACTTTAAAACCATTCTCAAGATGTTCTGGAGACATAATGGTTATATAATCATCTTGATTGGGTCCAAACACTCTTCTTTCTTTACCTAGAATAGAAGAAACAGAATATAAATCTAGTGTACTACCTGTTTGTGTCGCTAAAAACATCTGATGAGCAACACGGTTGTTTGTGGGATCATTAGGGAATTTTAAGATTGCGATTAGTATATCCTGCATTAGGAAATCACCAACTCTCCATCTATCACTTCTATAAATTTCGGTTCCCCAAATTTTTCAAAGGAAGATAATTCATCAATTATTTTATCAGTCATATCGAACGAATCCTTATAATAATAATATATATTTCCACATATTTTTTCTTTTGCAATCATATTGAAATCAAATTCTGAATATGTCAAATATAAAGATTCAAAATATGAAATCAAATTTTGATCAATATTATCAAAATCTATTGTAGGATTATTAGGAATTAAATGTTTTACATTCTTCCACTGAGAATGTGTATGCGACTCATCAATTAATTCTTTCGTTGAATAATTTCCATATACAAAATTGACGATTTCAAGTATTTTTTTCTGTTCATCTTCCACATCTGGAATTTCTGTTGGTAATGAACTTAAATCAGAATATCTATAATCTCTATAAACCGAAAAGACCACAGGACCATTAGGAAATGCCACAAATTCATCACTAATTAACCTATCTTTTTTTACACACGTATACATCAAGTTTGAAAAGTACAGTAATTTGTTCACTTTTGTGTTCTCATCAATAAATCCTGATGCTAATTCAGGATTATTAAAAATAAACCATTGAGCCACTTTACGAGCTGTCAACATAAAACCACTCCTTTCATAAAGCATACTATTACAGTAAAAAACATCTTTCAAGTTGTTTTTTACTAAATATACCTATTCTAATTTCTAAAAACTTCCTCTATAAAGTATTATTCAATTTTAATTATGTCTAATTATTCATAATAAAATCATAATATATACTTCTATTTTATTTTATCACATAAATATAACCTTTGCAATATATATTTAGATATCCCAAAATTAATTCCACCCACTCAAAAGATGTTTGATTCGCACAATTCAAAACAAAAAGCATATAACACAACCACACTTGCTATATTTCTCTTGCAATTCTATACTTATTTCATAAACAACTCAGTTTGTTAAAAATTGTCTATAACATCTTAATTCAGTCGAAACGCAATTTTACTAATCACAAATCTAACACATTTGCAACTTAAACAATATAATAAACCTTAAAATTAATTATATGAATAAACCTATTATTTTTTATTTTTTATTCTACATTTGTTTTTATCAGTAAAATCGCTATATAAAAGCTCAACTACATACCTTAATGCGTACTTGTGTACTGATTTCGCAATATATCTCAATATAATAAAAACTTAGCAGCAAAATTCATAAATTTTCTTTACCTAGCTGTATCCAGCATATTCTCAATAAAAATGCCATAGCCCTTTGTTGGCTCGTTTACAAAAACATGTGTTACTGCACCCACCAGCTTATTGTTCTGGATTATAGGGCTACCACTCATACCCTGTACAATACCGTTGGTTTTTGATAAAAGCTTATTGTCGGTTATTTCTATTACAATATTTTTCGTTTTTGCCTTGCTGTTAAAATTTACAGATTCAATATTAATATCATAATAGCGTGGTTTGTCATCTACTGTGCATATTATTTGTGCTTTGCCTGTTTTTATCTGTTGCTTATACGCAATCGGTATTGCTCTGTGATTTGTTGGGTTACTGTTCAGATATCCAAAAACACCTGCTTCACAGTTATTAACAATACTACCGTCTAAGCCGTTGTCGGTATGATGTCCATTTATAGTACCTGCACAGCCATTTTTACCCTTTGTAACGCTGTCTATAACTGCACCGGTAACCTCTCCCTTAGACAGTGGCATTAGCTCGCCTGTGTCAACGTCACAAATTCCGTGTCCTAGCCCACCAAAGGCTTTGCTTTGTTCGTGATAAAAGGTCATAGTGCCAATACCTGCCGAGCTGTCACGCACCCACAAGCCTATTTTATAGCTGCCATCTCCCGAATTTACGGGAATAATAGTTTTAGAGATTTTCTTTTCATCTCTTATAATACTAAGGCTTAGTGGCTTACCGTCTGATTCATTTATAATTACTGGTAAATCCTCGGTATAGGTTACCTTTTCAGAATTTATGTGGGTTATAATATCACCTACCTCTATGCCAGAATCTCTGGCTGGGTTGTAGGTTTTATCATTTACTGTTATGCTGTCGGTTTTTACTACCATAATACCGTCGGTAAACAGCTGTATACCAAATGGTATGCCACATGGCACAAGGCTTTCGTTTTCTTTTATATTTATTTCTACATCCTTAATCGGTATAACATTCCCCAACATGATTTTCCCCTCTACCTCGCTTGAGGTATCTGTGGTGTAGGTGCTTAGCGTTACACCGTATGACTCTATATACTCGTTGCCTGTTTTATCTACTATAAATTCAGACGGCAAACAGTTGTTAAGAAACGCCCCCAAGCCAAAAAGTGCAGTACACGCAACAGCAACTGCAACGGTGGCTCTTTTTATAAATTTTTCCATTTTTTCACCTCCTTCATACTGTTGATAATAGTTTTTGATTTTTTATTAAAATCTACTGTGGTAATAAAATTAATTATCCGGATATTTTCCAAGCAATTAAGTTTTAACAGCTTTTACAGTATTTATACGATTTTTAAATATAAACATTTGTTTTTATTTTTATTGACAAGCTGAAAAATTTGCTATACAATAAAATAAGAACATTTGTTTTATAAGCTTTTTAATATAATACTGAATAATACTTAGCATAAATAATATCTGATTTTACTCATGTTAAGTATTACCATACGGAGGGATAAAATGGCAAGACCTGTAAAAAAGGGTTTGTATTACTTTCCTTTAGATGTGGATTTTTATGATAATTATAAAATTATGGACCTGCTTGACGAATATGGCCCATTGGGTGTGTTAGTGTATGAAATAATTATAAGTAAGGTTTATAGTAACGGGTATTATCTTGAGCTTTCGTTAGACAAGCTGGTTACTCAGCTTGTACGAATTATAGGTAATAAATGGGTAAGAAACAAAACCCTTGTACTTCAAGTTATTCTGTATTGTGCGGATATAGGGCTTTTCGATAAAGAACTCCTTAATCAATCAGTTATAACCTCTGTTGGAATTCAGCAACGCTATAGTGAAGTGACTGTAAGGAACAAGGTAGATATGAACAAATATTGGTTGATTGGGTCAGACAATGCTCAATCGGCTTCTGTTGCTATGCCTGAAAAAATAGTTTCTGTAACAGAAACCCCTGTTTCTGCTGCAAAAACCCCGATTAATGAAGCAAAAACTCCACAAAAGGAAAGTAAAGAAAATAAAAATAAAGAAAATGAAAGTACAGTAAATGAAAACAGAGAAAATGAAAAAAGTGCCTGCGAAAGTCAAGGCACTTTAAAAAATCATACTTATTCAGATATCATACTTCCTACACTTGATGAAACAGCATATTGTCTATCTGCAACGCAGATAGACAAGCTACAGCAGCAGTATGAAGATATTGATGTAATTAATTCATTAAGAAGAATGAAGGATTATCTCTACTCTCATCCAAAAGCATTAAGACCACTGGAGGCTATGGAAAACAGAGTGCTTATATGGCTAGATTCTGACACTAAAATAACTACAGAGCAAAATGGCACGAAAATGCAATCAAAGCTTGACAGCAAAATCAAACGCCACGCACGCTATGGCACACACGCTTCAAACAAACAGGCTGAAAGCATAATAAATAATATGTATCCCAAAAGCACTGCAGATACTACAAGCACAATCTACAACCACAATACAAATATAAACAGAAATACAGACAGCACAGCAGATGCATCATACGATATAAGTATGTTTGATTTGTTTGACATTGCAAATATGTAGCTTCTGACTTTGAAATTTAACGGTATAGTGATATAATAGAAATCAGATATTTTTATCAGTAAAATCTGTAATAAGGAGCATTAAAATGGAAAAGGAAATAATCTCTGAAATGAAAAAATATTTAGCACCACAGCTTATTATCGGTGGCATTGTTTTTATTGTAGGCATTATAATGCTTTTAGCGTTTATACTTTTAAAGCCTCTGTTTGGTGTAAAGCCATTTGATGGCTTTGATACCATTATAGGGCTTACATTCTTTTTATCGTTTGGTGCCTCTATTACAGGTGTAATAGAAAAATTCAAGCTTAACAAGCAGATAAAGGCCTTCAAAGAGTCAGGACAATTAAACAGAGTGTTAAACGATTTTCAATTTGCACAGCCTATGTACAACGGTGGCATTAAGCTTGGCAAGGAGTACATATTTGGCAATAAATGCACAGCTATTGTACGCTATAGCGATATAGCAAAGGTTTATGAATATGTGCATACTACAAATTCTGTTAAAGACCAACGAATTTTAATGGCTGAATTAAAGAATGGCAGGTGTATCAAGCTGTGCTGTTTAAAGGTGTATAAGAACACAAAGGCTGACGAACAGGCTGTTATTGAGGTTATATTGAGGAATAACCCATTGATAGAGCTGGGAGAAAAGGAGTCTTGCTAATTATAAACACAGGCTTTTTAAATTCTGTCACAAAAAAACACCCTTATCAATCAAGGGTGTTTTTTCTTAATATAACAACAGGCTACTCGGCAGGCGTCCCATTCTCCTGCATCTCTCGGGATTGCTCCCCGTCAAGCCATCGGCGTGTGGACGGGGACGAACTCTTCCACCTCGAATAGCCTGTTATTATTTTAGTTAATGAACAACAAAAAGATTTAGCTCTCGTATTGTTAAATCAACAGGCTCTATTCCTTTTTCCTTACAGTATTCACTGATTTTTCTATAATCGTAATGTACATCATCGTTTATTAATCCACTTACAAATCCACCTGCTTTTTCGGCAATTTCATCTAATTCTTTCATATCTCTGATTTCTTGCTCAGACATAATTATTCCCCTTTCATTGTATAAATATTCAACAGCTTTTGAGCATTATTCTCATCTATAAACATTCTATAAGGGTGTGGCATACCCAACAATGTTGCTCCAAATTTCTCGTGATAATATTTTACTAACTCAAGATTCTTAGCATCCATAAACAGGAATCCACCATAACCCCTTTTTATTGACTCGTTTGCTGCAATAGCAAACAGATGTCCACCCACACCTTCATACCTCTTGTTTTTTCCTGTATTATGTGGTGCACTTTCAGCAATATTTATATAAAGTGCTTTATCTCTAGGGTAATCGGTTACTGCAACTAAGCCCTGAATACTATTTGAGTTATTATCAAGTGTCAGCTTATATACTGTTGTATTTTTCAAATCATCAGCAAGCCAGTTAAATTTCCAACCCTTTTTACTGATTAATTCAAGCTCTGATTTTTCAATTACAGAATATCTGGTGTTGATAATTTTCCCCGTTAGTTTCTCAATCAGACACGGAGTAAAATTGTCTATTTCAATTGATAATCCCATATCATCACCTCTTGTACTTATTATACCATGTTCACTCTTATTTGCAACAAGCTTCACAGCTTTTCAGGATATTTCGTACGCTATACAGGCATAGCTTTAATTCACTTTATTATTCTGCTTTCAGTCAGCTATCAGTATAAGACTAAACGCAAAAATCCCCACACAAAGCGTGTGGGGATAAGCTTTTTAAAGAAAAAATTACTTATTCTCTTCGATATACTTTACTAGGTCGCCTACTGTCTTTAGGTTCTCGATTTCTGTATCTGGAACCTCAACCTCGAACTCGTCCTCGATTGTCATTAGTAGATCTACAACGTCTAGTGAATCTGCACCTAGATCGTCCTGAATTGTTGTATCTGCTGTGATTGCATCCTCTTCTGCGTCAAACTGATCAGCTAGTATAGCCTTTACTTTCTCTAGTACCATAATAAAATTCCTCCTAATAATAGATAAAATGTTTTACATCAGCAAGTAAGCTTGTGGACAAAGCCACTCTTTTTTGCTACAATTATTTATAGCAGTTATACTTGCAATGCAATTAAAATTAAGTACAAAATTATATTATTGTTAAATGGCTACTTTGTCAATATAATTTTGGGATTTTTTTAAAATATTTTTCTATATTTATTAACTTGTACTAAAATAATTAGAAATGAGGTTTTTTCTATGTCAAAAAAAGAATACGCAGTTATTGGTCACCCTATTGGCCACACAATGTCTCCGTTTATTCATAAAAGACTTTTCGAGCTTGCCGGCATTGACGCTGATTATTCTGTAATTGATATTACACCCGAAAGGCTAGGCATTGATTTTACAGAAAAGCTATCTAAGCTGGACGGCTTTAATATTACAATTCCTCATAAATCGGCAATTATACCTTATTTATCTGCACTGGACAAAAAAGCAGAGATGTATGGCAGTGTAAACACTGTGGACAAAAATAAAAAGGGCTACACTACCGACCCAGACGGATTTTTGCAGTCTTTAAAGGCACAGGGTATTCCTATAGACGGTAAGGTTGTTATTATTGGTACTGGTGGCGTTGCAAGAACAATTGCGTTTGAATGTGCAAAGGCTGGTGCAGACATAACAATAGCAGTACGACCACAATCTATACACAGGGTAGCAAGCCTTGCACGTGAAATTTTAGAAAAGGTTGAGCACCCAAGTGTATCTACCTGCTACATTGAGCGTTTGCCTAAATGTATGGGAGAAATTGATTTGCTTATAAATGCTACCCCTGTAGGAATGTACCCTGACATTGACGCTATGCCTGTTAGTGAGGATATAATACGCAACAGCAAGGCTGTATATGATGTTGTGTATAATCCACTTGAAACAAAGCTTATTAAAACAGCAAGAGCTATGGGCAAAAAGGCTGTGGGTGGTATGGATATGCTTGTATGGCAGGCTGTGGTTGCTCACCAGATATGGAACGGCTCTACATATAGCCTAAGCGATATTGAACAGCTTTGCATAGACACAGCCAACGAACAGGCTAAAATGTTTTAACAAGACGGGTGATTTACATTGATTAATAAAAACATAGTGCTGTGTGGCTTTATGGGCAGTGGCAAAACCACTGTTGGCAAACAGCTTGCTAAAATAACAGGTATGCAATATATAGACCTTGACCAATACATAGAAAAGCAACAGCAAACAACCATAAAAAGCATATTTGCAGAGCACGGTGAGGAGTACTTCAGAGAGCTTGAGCATAATGCTTCTAAGGAGCTTAGCACAAAAAGCAACTGTATTATTTCTACTGGTGGTGGCACATTACTTTTTGATAGAAATGTATCTGCACTTAAAGAAAACGGTGTGATTGTGCTTTTAGATGTTCCACTAAGCACCATTAAATACAGACTGCGTAACGACAAAAAACGCCCATTACTGCAACGTCCCGACAAGGAAAAGGTTATGACAGAGCTGTACAACGCACGATTGCCGTTATATAAAAAGTCAGCAGACTATATTGTAAATGCAACTAAGCTACCTTTAGCTGTTGCAAAGGACATAAAGGCATTGCTTATAAAATAAAGCTTTATTTATTTAAAGTGGTAAATCATTTTTTATTCAAAGCTATTGACAAACAAATATTGCAGTTATATAATCTAGTTATATTATTCAATTTGATATTGATTTTATCAGATATGGAGTCATCAGGTATGGAAATTGTTATGAACAAGCTTAATACAAAAAATTATACATTTTTTGGTAGCTTCGGCAGTTATTTTGCTGAGGCTTATTTCGCTTGCAAAATATAACAATGGTAAGTACCCCACAAACCCATTAATTTATTCTATTGGTTTTAACGGAGCTTACTAAAGGCTCCGTTATTTTTTTACAAAAATATTTTTTCAGAGGTGAATGCTATGAAAATCGTAGAATTTAAAGAAAGCGACATTGATACAGTTTTTGAAATCCAGCAAGAGGCATACAAGCCGTTATACGACAAATATCACGATGACGAAACAAGTCCATATATGGAAAGCAAGGATGTAGTTTTATATAAATACACAAGACCAGACACAAAGGGCTATCTTTTTATAAAGGACGGAGTAGCAGTAGGCTCTGTAAGAATAATTCTATCGCCCGAAGCTAAAACTGCAAAGGTGTCTGCACTTGGTGTACGTCCTCAATATCAGGGTCAGGGAAT
>JAXJJE010000007.1:0-5062 GCA_036298405.1 Acutalibacteraceae bacterium | reverse complement strand
GCGTTAAGGACTCCGTCCTTAAAACCTGCAAGGGCTTTGCCCTTGACCCAAAAGCCTTTAAAAAGGCTTTACCCAAACTTTAAGTTTTGGTTTGTGCGTAGCTCGACAAATTCCAATTTATAATACACATAATAAAAATACTAAATAGGCAGAGCATAAAATGCACAGCCGGAAAGAAGGACAAGCAATGAAGAATAATGGACTGGTAAGACTACAAAAGTATATGGCAGACAACGGTATTGCCTCACGAAGAAAGTCAGAAGAAATGATTGCAAGTGGTTTAGTAAAGGTTAACGGCAGAGTTGCAACAATTGGCGACAAGGTTAACCCACAAAGAGATAAGGTAACAGTTAAGGGCAGAAAGCTTTCTACAAATTCTAAGGCTAAGCGTTATTATATTATGATAAACAAGCCACGAGGCTATGTAACAACTATGAGCGACGAGCTTGACAGAAAGTGCGTTGCCGAGCTTGTTAAGGATATTCCTGCAAGAGTTTACCCTGTTGGCAGACTAGACAGAGATTCTGAGGGCTTGTTGCTTATGACAAATGACGGTGAATTTGCAAACAAGGTTACTCACCCATCAAAGCACGTTTACAAGGTTTATCGTGTTACTGTAAGACCAGCTATTACAGAGGAACAGCTTGTAGAAATGAGCAGTGGTATGGTAATAGACGGCAGAAAAACAGCCCCTTGTGAAATACATGTTGTGCAACGTCAGGAAGGCAGATGTGTGCTTGAGATTATCCTTAGAGAGGGTAGAAATCGTCAGATAAGAAAAATGTGCGAAAAGGTTGGCTTAGAGGTACCACGACTAAAGCGTATTGCTATTGGACAGGTTAAGCTTGGTGGCTTAAAGTCTGGTGCATGGCGAGAGCTTACAAAGGAAGAGGTACACCGTTTGCAGGCACCAACAAATACAACAGAGGTTGATTATTATTAAGTGTTATATTCACAGCAGGCTGTAAACAATAGCTACAAAAACCACATATAGTGCAAATTGTACAACATAAAGATTTATATTTTTACACTCTATGTCATATTGCACTGTTTATATTCGGTTTTTACGTGATAATTTGGATATTTAGTTATAATTCACTGTAAGCATTCTTTTTTACTTGTAGTTTTTATGCAAATATCTTATAATAAATGTATATATCTATTTAATTTTATTCACTATGAACGGAGGAACACAGATGGCAACAGAAAATCTGTCAGCAATAAAGGCAGAGATTGAAAAATCATCTGCATATAAAAATCTTTTAACCCTATTTGATGAGGGTACTTTTACTCAAATTGACGCTTATACAATGTCGGGCAATAACCCAACAGAGGTTATAGCAGGCTATGGCACTGTAAACTCTTGCCCTGTATATGCATTTGCACAAAATAGCGAGATTTGTGGTGGTGCAATGTCAAAGGCACACGCTGCAAAGCTACAGAAAATTTATGACCTTGCAGAAAAAACAGGTACTCCTGTAGTTGGTATGTACGATTCTAAGGGTGCTAAGCTTTCTGAAGGTATTGATATGCTTGGCTCATATGGTATGGTTCTTAACAGCGTAAGCAAGCTTTCTGGTGTAGTACCACAGATTTCCGTAATTCTTGGTAGCTGTCTTGGTACAGGTGCTTTAAACGCTGCAAGTGCTGACTTTGTAATTATGTCAGAAAAGGCTGAGCTTTCACTAAGCGTTACAGGCGAAAATGCAACTGCTAACGCTGTAGCAAAAATGGGTGTAAGCCACCTAACAGCTAAAGATGGCGAGCAGGCTATTGAAATGACAAAGGAGCTTATCACACTGCTACCTTCAAACAACCTAAGCGTTTCTCCTGTTATGGACGCTGACGAGCCTAAGGATAACGAAAAGTGTCCTATCCTAAAGATAACAGACGCAGATACATTTGTTGAGCTTAAAAAGGCTTATGGTACACAGGCTGTAACAGGTCTTGGCAGAATTGCAGGCTCAGTTGCTGGCTTTGTAGCTACAAAGGGTGGCAAGCTTGACGCTGATTCCTCTGCTAAAATTGCAGGCTTTGTTCGTTTTTGCGATGCATTTGCAATTCCTGTAGTAACACTAGCTAACAGTGAAGGCTTCGAGAGCGTAACAGAGGCTACAAAGGTAACTGCTGCTTATGCAGACGCTACAACAGTAAAGGCTACAGTAATCACAGGCAAGGCTTACGGTGCATTCTATGTTGCTGTTGCTGGTGCTGGTGCAAATGCTGATGTTACATTTGCTTTAGACAACGCTATTATCTCTCCTTTAGCTCCTGTAACTGGTGCTGCTATTATGTGGGCAGATAAAATGGCTGCTCCAAAGGACGAGCGTGCAAAGGTTGTAGCACAGTACGAAAAAGAAGAATGTACTGCATTCAAGGCTGCTGCTGCTGGCTATGTAAACGATGTTATTGCCGAGGCTGACATTCGCTTTAAGCTATATTCAGCACTAGAAATGCTTGCTGGCAAGCGTGTAACAACAATGCCTAAGAAGCACAGCACAATTAACTAATAATTAATAAATAATTTGACTATATAAAATCTAATATAAAAGAGGATGAACGAAAATGAAAAATCTTAGAATAACAGTAAATGGTACAAGCTATGATGTACAGGTAGAAGAAATTGGTGCAGGTGCTGCTCCTGTTGCTTCTGCCCCAGCCCCTGTAGCAGCTGCTCCAGCTCCTGCTGCTCCTGCTCCAGCTGCTTCTGCCGGCTCTGGTGAGCCTGTAAAGGCACCAATGCCAGGTGTTGTACTTGATATTAAGGTTTCAGCTGGTCAGACTGTTAAAAAGGGTGACTGCTTGATTATTCTTGAGGCTATGAAGATGGAAAACGAAATCTTCTGCCCAAAAGACGGTACAGTAGAGAGCATTGTTGCAACAAAGGGTCAGAACGTAGACTCTGGTGCTACACTGCTTACAATTAAATAATTAAATCCAACATCGAAAGGAATGTGCTAAAATGCCACAAAAGAAAATTCTAATTACAGAAACAGTACTTCGTGATGCACACCAGTCTTTGTTTGCTACAAGAATGTCAATTGACGATATGCTGCCAATTCTTGAGAAACTTGATAAGGTTGGATTTTATTCACTGGAGTGCTGGGGTGGAGCTACATTTGACTCTTGCCTTAGATTCTTAAACGAAGACCCATGGGAAAGACTTCGTATAATCAGAGATAAATGTCCTAACACAAAGCTACAAATGCTTTTCAGAGGTCAGAATATGCTTGGCTACCGTCATTACGCTGATGATGTACTTGAGTATTTTGTACAGAAAACAGCTGCTAACGGTATGGATATCATTCGTATCTTTGACGCTCTTAATGATATTAAAAACCTTAAGACTGCTATTAAGGCAGCTAAAAAAGAGGGCTCACACGCACAGGTTGCAATTTCTTACACAGTTGGTGATGTATTCACAACTGAATACTACAAGGAATATGCAAAAAGAATTGCAGACGCTGGTGCTGACTCTATCTGTCTAAAGGATATGGCTGCATTGCTTACTCCTACAAGAACAGCAGAGCTTGTAAAGGCACTTAAAGAAACTACAGACCTACCAATTCAGATACACACACATTCAACCTCTGGCTTGTCAGAAATGTGCTTGCTAAAGGGTATCGAAAGTGGTGCTGATATTATCGACACAGCTATGTCACCACTAGCTTTAGGTACATCACACTCACCTACAGAGTCAATGGTTGCTGCTCTTGACGGCACAGAATACTCAACTGGTCTTGACCTGAAGCTACTTAACGAAATCCGTGATTACTTTATGGGTATCCGTAAAAAGTACATCGAAAGTGGCCAGCTAGACCAGACAATGCTTGCTACAGACACAAGAGCATTGATGTATGAGGTACCTGGTGGTATGCTTTCTAACCTGCTTTCTCAGCTAAAGCAAGCTGGTAAAGAAGACCAGATGACAGAGGTACTTGAGGAAGTTCCAAGAGTAAGAAAAGACGCTGGTTACCCACCACTTGTAACACCAACCTCTCAGATTGTTGGTACACAGGCTGTATTTAATGTAATTATGGGCGAGCGTTACAAGATGTGTACAAACGAATTTAAGGGTCTTGTTGGTGGTAAATATGGTACAACACCAGTACCAGTAGACCCAGAGTTCAGAAAGAGCATTATAGGCAACGAAAAGCCTGTAGAGTGCCGTCCTGCCGACCTACTTGAGCCAGAGCTAGATAAGCTTAGAGATGAATGTAAGGAATGGGCAGACCAGGAGGAGGACGTACTAACATACGCAATGTTCCCAAAGGTTGCTGTTGATTTCTTCAAAAAGAGAAGACAAAAAGAGCAAGGCATAAATGGTGCTTTGGTAGATATGGACAACAAGGTTCATCCAGTATAATAAATTGAATTAATTAAAGCCACAGGCAAATAAGCGTAAAAAGCTTATTGCTTGTGGCTTTTTTATTTGCAAAAACAGCACACCTGCAATCGCAAGTGTGCTGTAAATTATCGCAATAATTAAATTATTAAAGCACTTAATTACTTAATTACTCTTACTCTTATAACACCGTCTACACCCTTAATATTAGCTGTAAGGTCTTTTGTAGCACCTGTTACATCGATAATTGTGTAAGCGTAATCTTTTCTTGATTTATTCTCCATATTCTCAACATTAGCACCCTGTTCGCTAACAAAAGCAAGAATGCTCTGTAGCACAGCAGGAATGTTCTTATGAAGAACACAGTAACGAACCTCGCCTGTTCTTGCCATTTTAGCAGCTGGGAAGTTTACTGAGTTTGTAATGTTACCATTCTCCAGGTAATCCTTAATCTCGTCAGCAGCCATTTTAGCACAGTTATCTTCACTTTCTGGAGTAGAAGCACCAAGGTGTGGCATTGCAACAACGCCGTCTACGCCAAGTAGCTCATCTGTAGCAAAGTCTGTAACATAAGATGCTACCTTGCCACTCTCAAGAGCAGCAATAACATCAGCAGAGTTACATAGGTCTGCACGAGAATAGTTAAGAATACGAACACCGTCCTTCATCTTTGCAATATTCTCTGCACAGATGATATTCTTTGTATCTGGTGTTAGT
>JAXJJE010000006.1:0-9730 GCA_036298405.1 Acutalibacteraceae bacterium | reverse complement strand
GCTAACACCATAAAGCATAGCCTCTTCAAGGCTTTTATTAGCCTTTGAACGCATTATATCAACGCCCTTGTAATCTCGTTCTTCACCGATAAAATCGGCTACAAAAACTATTTTTTCAAGCAAGCTCATATTCGCTCTGCCACTGGTATGATAGCGAACTGCATTTAAAATATCCTCGTCATCTATACCAAGCTCGTTTTTGATAACAAGACTACCAGATATAGCGTGCCACGTTTTTGGCGACAGCATTTGCACACTATTTAATATTATACCATTGCTTTGGATTATTTGCAACTGTTCTTCGTAAGGCATTTCTTTAGTAATATCGTGTAAAACACCAGCGATTATAGACTTTTCTATGTCGCCACCATATTTTATAGCTAATTGCTGTGCAGCTTTAGCTACATTAAGGCTATGAACATAACGTTTTTTACCCATTCTGGGTTTAATAATGCTTTTAAGCTTATCAATCTTCAAGTTTTAATCCCCCAGACTGTAATGAAATATATGCTTTGCATATGTGAAATTCACGTTATAGCAAGTAAATTTATCAATCGCAAAATGAAAATTTTATCCTGAAAGGTAAAATTATGTAATGCAAAGCAGATTGATTAAAGAATTTATATAATTAATCTGTTAAAATATCAATTTTAAAGTTGATGACACTACTAAGATAGAATAAAATTTTGAAAATTATATTTAAAAATAACCAGTAGGGTATTCCCTACCGGTTATTTTTAGCTTCAACCTTACTGATTGTACAGGAAAATTGAATTAAATCCATTTTTAATATTAGTAATAGCGTTGTAATTATACAACTGCTTCTACAATATCTTCAAATACTTTTGCTGCAATATCAGCATTTTCTGTAATAGCAAGAAAAACATAACCATTTGTTGTTATTGTAACATAATTTTTAATATATTCGCTTTCTTTAGGACTATCTTGAAAGCCCTTTAGCCTAATAGCTATATGGTCAGAAATAGCAGAAAGTATTTCTTTATCATTATTAGGGTCAGCTAATTTAAAGCAAGCGATTTCCATAGCAGAGGAGCTGACATCAGAAATATATATAGATGCCTGTGTAACACTCTCCTCAGGTATATCAATATGAGAAGATATATCGCCACTGTTAAGCTCACTTATGCCTGTGTAGCCCATTTTATCTATTACCTGCTTGTTTACCTCTGCAGCAGAAATATTTGGCGTGTTCACTTTTGAAGACGGGTCAGAAAAGTTTTGCGTTGCATTTATTTTTGTAACAGCATACACACAGCCTATTATTGCAACAACAGCAATAAGTAAAATTAAAACTAAAGTAATCAACTTTTTGGTAACATCAGACATAATACACCTCTTTTCTCGCTTTAATAATAATGCGATTATTTTTTATATGATTATATTGTCTTATTGTCAATTTCTTCTATAGCCTTTGCAAGGAACTCCTCTACTGTTGAAGCACCTAAATCGCCAAGCTTTCTTGAACGAACAGAAATTGTATTGTTCTCGATATCCTTATCTCCCATAAGAATCATATAAGGAACCTTTTCTAGCTGAGCTTCTCTTATCTTGTAGCCAATCTTCTCGCTTCTTGTGTCGATTTCGCAACGAATACCAGCAGCATCAAGCTTAGCCTTAACCTCTTTAAGAGCGTCAATATGACGGTCTGCAATTGGTAACAGCTTAACCTGTACAGGTGCAAGCCACATTGGGAACGCTCCAGCGTACTTTTCGATAAGCAAAGCAAGAGTTCTTTCGTAGCAACCAATAGAAGTTCTGTGGATAATATATGGGTTCTTCTTTACACCATCCTTATCAACATATTCCATACCAAACTTCTCTGAAAGTAGCTGGTCTATCTGGATTGTGATAAGTGTATCTTCTTTACCGTATACATTTCTGATCTGAATATCAAGCTTTGGACCATAGAAAGCAGCCTCACCTACACCAATTGCATAAGGGATTTCAAGATTATCAAGAATCTTCTTCATAATACTCTGAGCCTCATCCCACTGCTCTGGTGTACCAATGTACTTGTCCTTATCCTGTGGATCCCACTGTGAGAATCTATACGAAACGTCTTCATACAAACCAAGAGTTTTAAGCATATAAATAGCAAGCTCCAAGCAACCCCTAAACTCGTCCTCAAGCTGTTCTGGTGTACACATTAAATGACCCTCTGAAATGGTAAACTGTCTTACACGAATCAAGCCGTGCATCTCACCACTTGCTTCGTTACGGAATAGTGTAGAGGTTTCGTTATATCTTAGTGGTAAATCTCTGTATGAACGACCACGGTTTAAATATGCCTGATACTGGAACGGACAAGTCATAGGACGTAAAGCGAACACCTCTTTGTCCTTTTCTTCATCTCCAAGTACAAACATACCGTCCTGATAGTGGTCCCAGTGGCCTGAAATTTTATATAGGTCGCTTTTAGCCATAAATGGTGTTTTTGTTAACTGCCAGCCTCTCTTCTGCTCCTCATCCTCTACAAATCTTTGTAGTAGCTGAATTACTCTTGCACCCTTTGGTAGCATAATTGGCAAGCCTTGACCGATAACATCAGATGTTGTAAACAGCTCTAGCTCTCTGCCTAGCTTATTGTGGTCACGAGCAATTGCTTCTTCTCTCTGCTTTAAATATTCATCAAGCTGTGAAGCCTTTGGGAACGCTGTACCATAAACTCTGCAAAGCTGTTGGTTGTTGCTGTCACCTCTCCAGTAAGCACCTGTACAGTTAAGTAGCTTTACAGCCTTAACATTGCTTACAGACATAAGGTGTGGACCAGCACAAAGGTCTGTAAAATCGCCCTGCTTATAAAAGCTGATTGGCTCACCCTTGTCAGCGTGCTCCTTTGCAAGCTCTACCTTATAAGGCTCCTGCATATCCTCAAGCATTTTTATAGCCTCATCTGGTGCAAGCTCAAATCTCTCTAGTGGCATACCACTTTTTACAATCGCCTTAATTTCTTTTTCTATATTCTCTAAATCCTCAGCAGTAAATGGCTTTTCAACCTGAAAGTCATAGTAAAAGCCGTTATCAATTGCAGGACCAATAGCAATTTTTGCGTTTGGATATAGTCTTTTAACAGCCTGTGCAAGTATATGAGATGCTGTGTGCCAGAATGTTTTTTTACCCTCGTTTGAGTCAAAGGATAAAATTTCTACAGTACAGCTACTGTCTGCTGTAAGCTCTGTTCTAAGGTCTTTAACCTCACCATTAACCTTGGCAACACAAGCATTTTTGAATATGCCACCACCAAGTGATTTTGCTACATCAGCAACTGTTGTGCCGTTTTCAAACTCCTTAACAACACCATTTTTAAGTTCAACACTTATCATATCATTTCTTCCTTTCTTAATTTTAAAAAATAAAAAGCCTCATCCCAAATGGGACGAGGCATAATACCCGTGGTTCCACCCAAATTCGGTATAATTACTTATACCCTTTGTACATATAACGGTGTTCACCGTCACACCTTATTTCGGTGTGAAGCTCATAGGTGGTAATTTATAAACCGTTAGTACATCTGTTTCAGCAATATCAGATGCTCTCTGTAAATAACTAAGTAAATAAATCGTGTCCTTTTCTACGCTTTTAGCTTTATTGTATAAATATTAACACATAGCAACAAATTAGTCAAGTTACAAAATATTATAAATTTGTTACTTTTCAGCTTTTATTTGTTAATAATCAGTTAAGTTTTATTCATATATGACAAATATAATAAAAGCACACTCTTTTTTTACAGAATGTGCTTTTATAATTTATTAAGTTTTATTCCATACCGATTTCATTAATTAATTTATCGATATTTGCCATACTTTTTGAAATTTCGTCATCCTCAGAAATTTCATCTGATGCGTGACTGTCGAAAAACTCTTTAGAGCGTGGATTATACTTTTCAGGATTTTTTTCTTCCTGTTCCATTGCATCTATTACGTTGTCAACACCATTAAGGTCTTTGCTTACATTTTCTTCAACATCAGAAATTTCTGTGTGATTATTTTCTTTTTTTGTTGCTTCTTCCTCAATCTCATTCTTTTTTCTTACTGTTGGCTGTTCTTCGTATTCTTCGACCTCAACTACAACCTCATCTTTCTTATCTCTTGCATTAACTGTAAATTCAATCATCATAAATAGAATATAGAACGCAAGTGCTGTATATATTATTGTATCCAAAGAATTCATAAGGTCGTATGCACCTAACGCACGAAGCTGGTCGATAGCGTTAGCAACAGCATAAACAATAGTTACGATAAACGCAGGCATACCATACACTATGGTACCCTTTATAGGATTTTTACAGTCAACCCCCTGATAAGTCATTGACAGATTAAAGATTGCCATTGTGATAAACGCCATAAAGAACAGATTTGTCATATCGAAAGAATTCACAGATTGCTTTGTATACTCAGCAAATGTAAACACCAGCTTAACACAGCACCATACAGGAGCAAACACCGAGAACACACCAAGCTTTTTGGCTAAATTCTTGCCTGAAAATGACGAAATACCCATCACAAGAATAACAATACCTCCCAATAGTGAGAAGATAACATCCAGTGGCTGTGTAACTCTTTCGAAGCCAGATGACAACATCTGTGCTGCTCTCATTCCAGAATCAAAGATAAGTAGTGCAGAGGCTGCAACAGCAAACAAACCAGCAAAGAAATTCGCTTTGATTTTATAGTGTAGTGATGTTTTTTTATCTATCGCTGATAAGAACAAAAGCACTACAAATAAAGCTCCTACTAATCCAGCATAAACAAGCCAGATCATATCACTGCTTAAAAATCCAGTATCAATTCCACTGTCAACAAAAAGCTTTTGATATATTCTTAAGAATATAGACAGTATAGCAACAGGGATAAACGGTATCCACGAAAATTTTATTTTCATTTTAACACCTCTTAAATATTTAATTGTAAATTTACTTATATATAAATCATAATAGCAAAAACAGCTTAATAAATATTTATATATGGTAATTATTCGTACATTTTATTTTATTCTAATAATCAACAGTTGTCAATAGATAAATTCTTATATTTACATTGTGTTAAGAAAAGGAATGATAATTTTATGAAAAGTGCTATTATGAACATCATTTTTGTCTCGCTATTAATCGCCTGCATACCGTTTATTTCTGTTATGCTTAATAACGATAAAGCAGACAGCAGTAAAAGGGATTTATCAATATATTCATCTCAGACAAGCAGCCCCCAAAACAACACAAACAACAGTACCATTATACCTGATAAGTCACACACTAAGAAAAATTTTTTATCTAAACAAGCTGATAATAACACCTTTAGGATATATGACAAGGCTACTGATAAAATCATTGATGTAAGCGACTTTGATTTTTGCTGTGGTGCACTTGCTACCGAGATTGATACAAATACACCTGCCGAAGCCATAAAGGCACAGGCAGTTACTGTTCATACATATTATTCATATTTAAGAAATAATGCACGTGCAAGCAAGAAGAGCTATGATTTTGAATGCAACAGTAAAATCTGGCAAACCTACGTTACAAAAGAGGAGCTTAAAGAAAAATGGGGAGAAACCTATGACGATAGCTATAAGACAATCAGTAACGCAGTAAAAGAGGTGAGCAACATATTTGTTTTATATAACGATAAGCTGTGTATGACTAAGTATTTTAAAATTTCAAGTGGCAATACAACAGCCTATAGCGAAATTTACAATGAAAATATACCATATCTTGTAGGCGTACCATCTGCCTTTGATACTGTTGCAAACAATTACAAAACTAAGCTTGAAATTTCTAAAAGCGATTTTGACGAAGCTATAAAAAATAATTTTTATGACTATAAGCCCACAAAAAGCACAACAAATAATATTACAGATATCAAGAAAAATGATTATAATGCAGTGCTTGAGCTTACCATTGGTAATAAAACAGTGACTGGTAAACAGCTTATGGAAATACTAAACCTTAGAAGCTTTACCTTTGATGTAAACTGTAACGAAGATAAATACATCTTCACTGTATATGGCTATGGTGAAAATATAGGTATGAGCCAATATGGTGCATACTGTATGGCAAAGCAAGGCAGTAGCTACAGCGAAATCCTAGCCTATTATTATCCCAACACATCTTTATCCAGGATAAAAGCTACATAAAAACAAATGCTGTACAGTGTGATAAGGCTGTACAGCATTTGTTTTTATCCTTGTATTTTCATTTTACCAATAGCCAATCACCTTTTGCATTACAAGACTTACCATTGTAATCATCACCCAACAGCTAAAGCCCATAGCAATTGGCTTACCACCCTTTTTAATGAGAGTTATAATATTTGTGTTTAAACCAATAGCACACATTGCCATTGCTATAAAGAATTTAGCCAGCCACTTTGCAGACTGTATAAAATATTTACTGTATAGCTCTGTAAAGCTACCCATAGGCAGGCTTGTAATCAATGTTGTAATTAATGAAGCCACTACAAAATAAATTATAAACCAAGGGAAGATTTTTTTCATAGAAACTGTAGTACCCTTTTCTCCCTGATTTTTAGCTTTTGCTGTTCTCACAAAAGCTAACACTAAGGTTATAGGGATAATCGCAAGTGTACGTGTAAGCTTTACTGTTGTAGCCTGTGCAAGCACCATGCCATTTGTAGACTTCATACTATCCCATGCAGAGGCAGCAGCAGTTACTGAAGATGTGTCATTAATTGCTGTGCCAGAAAAAAGTGCAAAGCCCTCGTTGGTTAAGCCTATTGCATTGCCAAGTGTTGGGAAAATCAACGCTGCTATTACATTAAACAAAAATATTACAGAAATTGATTGTGCTATCTCTTCATCATCAGCCTCAATTACAGGTGCAGTAGCAGCAACAGCAGAGCCACCACATATAGACGAGCCTACACCGATTAATGTTGCAACCTTTTTATCTACCTTTAAAAGCTTACACATTACAGCAGCAACAATCAACGAGGTTGCTATAGTAGAAATAATAATAGGCAAGCTTCTGCCACCTACTGATAACACTGTTTTGATATTCAGTGTAAAACCTAAAATAATTACTGCCCATTGCAGTATTTTTTTAGAGGTAAAGGCTATACCCTGCTTTACACTATCCTTCACTGCAAGCTTAGGGCAGATTGCTGTTACAAGCATACCAGAAACAATAGCAAACACCGGTGCTCCTATAACCTCAAACGAAAAGCTAGAAATACTAAGTGTAGCTAAAAAGGTAGATATACCTGCTATTATTATGCATATAATAATACCTGCACCCTTTTCTTTTATAAACTTCATTTTTTGTCCTCCATCACTCTATAAAAAATTGTGTAAATATTTTAACTTAAAGAAGCATTTTTTGCAATATAGCAGGTAATTTATTTTTATGACAGTTCTTTATGGTATTTTACGTGCTTTTATTCAACAAAAAAGCTTAAAAATCACCTTTAGGTATTGCCAATTACTAATCGTTGGAGTATAATATAATCTGTATTTGTATTTATTTTTTGACTGCTGTCAAGGAGGATTAGAAAAATGGAAAGAACAGAACAACTATACGAAGGTAAAGCTAAAAAGGTATTTGCTACTGACAACCCTGATTACTGCATTGTATCATACAAGGATGATGCTACAGCCTTTAACGGCTTAAAGAAGGGTACAATTGTTGGTAAGGGTGTAGTAAATAATAAAATGTCTAACTACCTATGCCAGATGCTAGAGGAAAAGGGTATTCCTACTCACTTTGTAGAAGAAATTAACGACCGTGATGCTGTTGTTAAGAAGGTAGAAATTGTACCTCTAGAGGTTATTGTAAGAAATAAGGCTGCTGGTAGTCTTTCAAAAAGACTTGGTCTACCAGAGGGTACTCCAATGAAAACTACAGTTCTTGAGTTCTGTTATAAAAATGATGATCTTGGCGATCCAATCGTTAACGAGTATCACATTCTTGCAGCAGAGCTTGCTACAAAGGAAGAAGTAGAAATCATCAGCGAAATGGCTCTTAAAATCAACGAAATCCTATGCGACTTCTTTAAGGGTGCAAAGATTGACCTTATCGACTTTAAGCTTGAGTTTGGTAGATTTAAGGGTGAGATTATTCTTGCTGACGAGATTTCTCCTGATACTTGCCGTTTCTGGGATGCTGATACTCAAGAGAAGCTAGATAAAGACCGTTTCCGTAGAGATATGGGTGGCGTTGAAGAGGCTTACGCAGAGATGATGCGTCGTATCGGCTTAGCATAATTTAGTAAAATAAATTAAAGCAATATAAATTCTTAAATAATTTAAGGAGTTGTAATAATGAAAAACGCTTATGAATCACCTTTATCATCAAGATATTGCAGCAAAGAGATGAAATATATCTTCTCTCCTGATATGAAGTTCCGTACATGGCGTAAGCTATGGATTGCTCTTGCAGAAACAGAAATGGAGCTAGGCTTGCCAATTACACAGGAGCAGATTGACGAGCTAAAGGCTAACGCAGACAACATCAACTATGAGGTTGCAGAAGAAAGAGAAAAGATTGTACGTCACGATGTAATGTCACACGTTCACGCATATGGCGAGCAATGTCCAAAGGCAAAGGGTATTATCCACCTTGGTGCTACCTCTTGCTATGTTGGTGATAATACAGATGTTATTATTATGACAGAGGCGTTAAAGCTTATAAGAAATAAGCTTGTTACAGTTATTCGTAACCTATCAAAATTTGCTGATAAATATAAAGACCTGCCAACACTTGGCTTTACTCATTTTCAGCCTGCACAGCCAACAACAGTTGGTAAGCGTGCTACACTTTGGATTCAGGATTTGCTAATGGATTTAGAGGATGTTGAGTATCAGTTATCTAAGGCTAAGCTACTTGGCTCAAAGGGTACAACAGGTACACAGGCAAGCTTCTTAGAGCTATTCGAGGGTGACCACGAGAAATGCCGTTTACTTGATAAGAAAATCGCAGAGAAAATGGGCTATCAGGGTTGCTTTGCTGTTTCTGGCCAGACATATTCCCGTAAGCTTGATTCTCAGTTCTTAGCTGTGCTAAGTGGTATTGCTCAGTCTGCTTCAAAGTTCTCTAACGATATCAGACTTCTTCAGCACTTAAAAGAGATTGAAGAGCCATTTGAGGCAAATCAGATTGGTTCATCTGCTATGGCTTACAAGCGTAATCCTATGCGTTCAGAGAGAATTACATCACTTGCAAGATACGTAATGTGTGACGCTCTTAACCCAGCTATCACAGCTGCTACACAGTGGTTCGAGAGAACACTTGACGACAGTGCTAACAAGCGTATAAGCGTTGCAGAGGCATTTTTAGGTGTAGACGCTATTCTTAACCTGTATGCAAATGTTTCTGACGGTCTTGTTGTTTACGAAAAGGTTATTGAGCAAAGACTAAGAAAAGAGCTGCCATTTATGGCTACAGAAAATATAATGATGGACGCTGTTAAGCGTGGTGCTGACAGACAGGTGCTACACGAGCAGATTCGTACACACTCAATGGCTGCTTCTAAGGTAATTAAAGCAGAGGGTGGCGAAAATGACCTACTTGAGAGAATTGCAAACGATGAGGCATTCGGTGTAACACTTGAGGAGCTTGTTTCTATTATTTCTCCAGAGAAGTATGTAGGCAGAGCACCACAGCAGACAGAGGAATTTTTGAAAGAGGTTGTAGAGCCGGCTTTGGCACCATACAGCAACCTTGCTACAGAGCAAGCAGAAATTAATGTATAAT
>JAXJJE010000005.1:0-1607 GCA_036298405.1 Acutalibacteraceae bacterium | reverse complement strand
TCTGAATATACAGCAGGAATTGTACCATTACCACGCAAGCCCATACCAAGAACCTCTGTTAAGCAGTTCATAGAGTTTGCTGTGTACATACCAGAGCAAGAGCCACAGGTTGGGCAGGTTTTCTCCTCGTACTCTGTTAGCTCTTCGTCTGTAATTTTACCAGCTGCGTGAGCACCAACAGCCTCAGAAGCAGCCGAGAAGCTTACCTTACAGCCGTTAACTGTACCAGCAAGCATTGGACCACCACTTACAAAAATAGTAGGTAGATTCATTCTTGCTGCAGCCATAAGCAGACCAGGTACGTTCTTGTCACAGTTTGGAATCATAACCAAAGCGTCAAAGCCGTGTGCCATTGTCATACACTCTGTAGAGTCTGCAATAAGGTCACGGGTAACCAAAGAGTATTTCATACCCTGATGACCCATAGCAATACCGTCACAAACAGCAATTGCAGGGAACACAACAGGTGTACCACCAGCCATAGCTACACCAAGCTTTACAGCCTCGGTGATTTTGTCGATGTTCATATGTCCTGGTACAATCTCGTTAAATGAGCTTACAATACCGATAAGTGGTTTTCTTTGCTCCTCAGCAGTAAAGCCAAGAGCGTTGAATAGTGTTCTGTGTGGTGCATTCTGTACACCATTTTTTATAGCGTCACTTTTCATTGTTAACAATCCTTTCAATATATTATAAAGACATATCATTATATATGTCATAGCATAAGCATTGTGCTTAAACTATATTATAAAATTAATAATAACTACTGTCAAGAAAAATAAAAACTATTTCTATTTTTATCTGTTATTACACTTTTTAAAGGGTAATAGTTCGACAAAATTTTACATAGATTTCACATAAGAGGAACGAAATTTTCATTTGAATTTTGTATGATGATAAAGCTACGTGCGTTTATGCACAACCCTGAATTTGAGGGGAAAATAAAATTAAATATTTAGAGGAGTAAAGATTATGGGATTAACAGATGTTCTTAATCTTATCGGTGGACTTGCCCTGTTCCTGTTCGGTATGAATGCTATGGGCGATGGCCTCGAAAAGCTATCTGGTGGTAAGCTTGAAAAGCTGCTTGAAAAGATGACTTCAAACACCTTCAAGGGCTTTTTAGTGGGTATGCTTGTTACAGCTGTTATTCAGTCATCATCAGCAACAACCGTAATGGTAGTAGGCTTTGTAAACTCTGGTATTATGAAGCTTTCACGAGCAATCGGTGTAATTATGGGTGCCAATGTTGGTACAACCATTACAGCGTGGATTTTAAGCTTGTCGGGCATTGAGGGTGATAGTCTGCTTATGACTATGCTAAAGCCAACCAGCTTTTCGCCTATACTTGCTATTATTGGTATTGCTCTTATTATGTTCTTTGGCAAAAGCCAGAAGAAAAAGGACATAGGTGGCATTTTAATTGGTTTTGCCATTTTAATGTTCGGTATGGACATGATGAGTGATTCTGTAGCAGGCTTGAAGGATGTACCAGAATTTGGTGAGATTCTGCTGATGTTCTCAAATCCAGCATTTGGTATTCTTGCTGGTGCATTGTTGACAGCTATTATCCAAAGCTCATCTGCATCAGTTGGTATTTTGCAGGC
>JAXJJE010000004.1:0-2193 GCA_036298405.1 Acutalibacteraceae bacterium | reverse complement strand
GTCGTTCTTTTGTGCTTTCTTCCTTGAGTGACTGCGTAGCAGACACTCAAGCGTAAAGTTTGGGTAAAGCCTTTTTAAAGGCTTTTGGGGTGCAGGGGCAAAGCCCCTGCCAAACTACAATTTATTCCACAAAAAAAAGGAAGCACACCTGTTACAGTATGCTTCCTTTTTTATTTTATAATTTATCTGATTCCGTATTTTTCAATGATATAGTCCATATCCTTATCGCCTCTACCTGAAAGGTTAATAAGCACAGAGCCTGTGCCCATTTCTTTTGCAAGCTTCATAGCGTAGGCTACAGCGTGAGAGCTTTCGATAGCAGGGATAATACCCTCTAGCTTAGAAAGTGTGAAGAAAGCATTTATTGTTTCTTCATCGTCTACTACATCATATTTAACTCTGCCTAGGTCATGCAGGAATGCGTGCTCTGGACCAGATGATGGATAATCAAGACCACTTGCAACTGAATACACAGGTGCAGGCTCACCATTTTCGTCTTTAAGCATTATACTGTTAAAGCCGTGCATAATGCCCTCTGTGCCATATTTAAGGCTTGCTGCGTGGTCACCAAGTGCAGTACCTCTACCTAATGGCTCAACACCATAAATATCTACAGGGTCATTTAAAAAGCCAGAGAAGAAACCCATAGCATTTGAACCACCACCCACACACGCAACAATAGCGTCAGGTAGCTCGCCTGTCATCTTTGTAAACTGGTCTCTTGCCTCAATACCTATAACGCTCTGGAAATCACGCACCATCATAGGGAATGGATGAGGACCCAGTACAGAGCCAATGCAGTAAACGCAGTTTTTATAATCCTCGCTGTAAGCCTTAAAAGCAGCGTCTACAGCCTCTTTTAGAGTTGCAAGGCCATGAGTTACCTCTATAACGTTTGCACCCAATATCTTCATTCTTGCAACGTTTGGAGCCTGCTTTTTAATATCTACAGCACCCATATAAATATCGCATTCAAGGCCAAAATAAGCTGCAGCAGTAGCTAAAGCAACACCGTGCTGACCGGCACCTGTTTCTGCAATTACCTTTTTCTTACCCATATATTTTGCAAGCAAGGCTTCACCCATACAGTGGTTAAGCTTGTGAGCACCAGTGTGGTTTAAATCCTCACGCTTTACATATAGCTGAACATTGCCAAGAGTTGATGAAAGTCTTTCAAGATATGAAATCGGTGTTGGTCTGCCCTGAAACTCTGTGCGTATTCTGCGTAGCTCGCTTATAAATTTGCTTGATTTGCAAATGGTAAAGTAAGCGTCTGTAATTTCTTCCATTGCAGCCTTAAGCTCCTGTGGTATATATGCACCACCGTATTTGCCGAAGTAACCGTTTTTATCTGGGTAGTTTTTAAAATATGTGTCAAAATTAATGTTGTTTTGTATCATAGCTGTTTCCTCCAAAAATTAAAATTATCTATAAAAATGTGTTTTTAAGTTAAGTTAGATTAAATCAAGCTACGCCATCGTTTAGTAAGTAAAATCATTGTTGTTTTCTCCTTAATTTTTCTATCAAAGTAAAAACAAAAAACGCCCTTGACAGAAATATATAATCTGTCAAGGACGAATAAAATACTTTATCCGCGGTGCCACCTTGAATTTGCAGAGCATAGCTCTGCACACTTATAAGAATACCAGCATATTCTTGGTAACTAACGCATACCTGTGCGTTGCAGAATACTTTGCATAGCTGTAAAATTCACATATACATTTCACTGCACCCTCAGTGGCCCATTTGACGACCTGTTTCTTACCCGACTCTCAGCAACGCAGGCTCTCTGTATAGGCATAATCGCCGTTATTCCCACTTCAACGGTTTACATATATAATTTTTATTATTATAACAATATTATGTACATTTGTCAATACAGGCTACACAACAAAAAGCATTAGTAAAAACAAAAATCCCACCCGAATAAACAGGTGGGATAAATTTTATAAATTAGTCTTTAAGGTCAGCTGGAAGAGAGATGTTCTTCTCTGTTTCCTTATCAAAGATGTGTAGCTTGCTTAGGTCGAATGCAATCTTAATTGTATCGCCAGGCTTAGCCTTTGATGTTGGAGCAACTCTAGCTGTAACAGAAGCTGAACCAACTGTTAGGTATAGATAGATTTCAGCACCCATAAGCTCTGTAACCTCTACCTTAGCTTCCATAGCGTTAGCATATCTCTGAATGCTCTC
>JAXJJE010000003.1:0-13331 GCA_036298405.1 Acutalibacteraceae bacterium | reverse complement strand
TTGTAACTGCATAACAATACATAATCATATATATAAAAGCGTTGCAGGTGAGGGGGAATACCTTCAAATGCAACGCTTGATTTTTTGTATAGCTTATTTAATTTTAGTTTTTCAAAAACTAAATTGATATGATTTGATAAAAGGGAGTAACTGTAAAAATAATACCTCATAACCACAAAATAGAAACTCGAACACCCAAAATAATACTTCATAACCACAAAACAAAAATTCCCAACACCATTCAGAAGACATTGTGTTAGAAAAGTGTTAGAAATGCCTGTTTTTATGAGCTTTTCGACAAAAAGAAAAATGGCTTAAACGTAGTGTTTAAGCCATTTTGTGTGGTTGCGGGAGCCAGACTTGAACTGACGACCTTCGGGTTATGAGGGTGTTTAACTATATTTAGTGCTGTTTTGCAGTGTGTAAAAAATGGCTTTAATATGCGATTTTTACATTTATAGCTTTAGTCTTTTTTATTCCTTAGTAGACAAAAAACAGGCTTGTAGTATACAAATAGTAGCCAAATAGTAGACAGAAAAAGGCTTGATTTTTAATGTGCTTTCAGCTGTAAATAATTAATTGGGAAATATGCGTTTACTTTCTTAGCCCCTCGGTAAAAGTTAGAGTGCTGTAAAAGTTTTTGATGTACCCCCTTGGGTGCATTAGCTTACCGAGAAAACTATAGGTTAGATATTCAACTACATAAAACTACAGCTGACAGCAAAAGACAGCGATTACGTTACTTGCTGTTTTAGTGATTCTATATTGATGACAAACTGCCAAGTGTATCTATTGAAACAATATAAATTCAATATAGTTGAAATGTTGCTCTGTATTAATAATATTTTATATAACAAAAGTGATAAAAACTCATTTGTTAATATGGAGAAAAAAGAGAAGTTTGCTTATTTTATGTAGTATATTGACAAAAAAAGGTATGATTTGGTACAATGGTGATGACTAGATGTAATATTTTACATACATCTTTGTCGCATTACAACAAAATACAACATTACAATACGACTTTTGAATTGAAAAAAATATGATATAGTTATGAAGAGGTGTGTGTAATTATGTTTTATTTTTTTCTTTTAAATAATGAATTGTATGTCGCAAAAAAAATTAGTCAAAAAGGAGGTTACTGTTGTATGGGTGAAATTTTAGATAAATTAAAAGGAAAAACAGCTGAAATGTTGGTCAAAGAATACAACTTGGATAAAACTTTGCCGATAGATATAGTAGCTTTGGCTGAAAATTTGGGCATTAAGTTAATAGGGTTGGATTTTAATGAGATCGAGAAAAAGGAACCTTTTTCAACGATGGTTAAAATAAATGGACATATTTTAGGAGCTACACTTGAAAATGATGATGATTTAATAATTTACTATAATACCAGTGATTTTTCTGAATATTTTCAAGATATGCCACTAGCGTTAGCTATTAGGAAAAAGATATGTAGAAATAGATTTACAATCGCGCACGAAATTGGTCACTGTTGTTTACATATGTTATCGGAAACGGGATTTAACATAGCTTATCGTACAGATGCTACAGATTATTACAATAAAGAAGAAAGAGAGGCTAATATTTTCGCTGGAGAACTATTAATTCCAACTACACTAGTTGATAAAGTGTATGAAAATTTAGAGATAGTTCGAGTTGAAGATATGGCTGAGTTATTTCAAGTATCTAATTCTGTGATGAAAGCTAGACTAGATTATTTGAATAGACCGTATATTACAAATTCTCAATCCAGATAAAGGGATATAGACTTATGCAGAAACAGGAAAATAACAAAGATGTAAGCCCTAAAGAGGTATTTGGGGCTTATGTAAAGTCAAAATTTGATAATTCTGATATGTATGAAGAAATAACAGATATTCCAAAGCAAAACAATAATGTAAAGCCTAGCCCTAAAGAGGTATTTGGGGATTATGTAAAGTCAAAATTTGATAAAAATCAAAATTTTAATAATTTTGGTATGTATAAAGGAATAACAGATGTTCCAAAGCTAAATGCTGAGGAAGAGATTAAACGTATGTGCGAAAAAAATCGTATAGAAATTTTAAGCAAAGATTTAGTACCAGAACTTATAGAGAACGAAAAACAAAAAAGAGAACTAAAGAAAAAATTAATGACATATATACAAGTCGTTATTATGTTTCAATTGGCTTTTATAGGATTGCCAATATTGGGTTTGTTTTTCGCTATTATGTTTGATTTTCCAGTGTTAAATGATGTTAACAATTCTTTAGAACAGATTTTTTCTTTTTTGAAAACATATATAACAATTATTATTGTTGAATTTATTGCAATGTTATTTTTTATTGTAAAATATGTATTTGATAAATCAATAGTTGACTTGATTAAAGAGTTTAAAAATAACGATAACGATAAAAATAGAAATAAAAATAAAGATAAATAAGTTTATTTCAAAACTATTATTGCAAATTTAAAAGTTCCCCGAATCCATCAAACAAAGGATTCGGGGATTTTATATGTATGGTAATATTTGTAATGCCCTAAAGGTATTCGGCCGTTTTGGCTACCCTAAAAGTAATTAGAGGTTTTAGAGTCCTTAAAAAGACTATCCCGAGATTTCGGAGTCCCTAAAAGGGTTATGCTGTTTTATTTGCTGTACCCTCTTGTATAAGGCTCATAGCGAGAGAAAAGCCTAAAATAAAGCCACCGTGTTCATAGCTTGCTAAGCCTGATGTAAGAATGTCACAGGCTTGGATTTCTCTGCCTTGCTTTAGTTCCTCTAAGGCTTGGTCTATTGCTTCGGATGTATTGTATTCTGCACTTGATGTAATAGGGTGCTTAGCGTATGCGTTACTGTTTATGTAATCGTAATATAGCTGTGTAATCTGTGGGTAATTGCTTTCAAAAAAATTGTTATTCATTGTAAAATCTCCTTTTATAGTGTGTAATAGCAATGTTGCGTATGTTAGTAAGCTGTTATGCCGTTTGCTTCAAAAATCTGCTCCATTTCGTACAACAGCTTTGATACTGCGTTAATCTTAGCACGGTTACGGTTATACTCCCACGCTATGCTCATAACATCATCAGGGTTTGAACGGTCATAGCGTGCAAAATAATCTTCGTCTATCTCCTGTACAAGGTATCTAACGCAATCAAAGCACAATACCACATCTGTTAGGTTGTCCTTATGTATTAGGTTGTTATTTGTTGGTGCGTTCTGCACCTGTGTATTATTTTCCATAAAAATACGCTCCTTGTCTTGAAATTGTGGATAATATCAGCTATAATACAGCTGTAATATGTTTTGTGAGAGCCTCATACAGCACTAACCGACTAAAGCCGTGCCGTATGGGCTTTCTTTTTATGCTGTAAAGGCTATTTCTAAGCCATAAGGTAAGTTTATAGCCTTTGTTCTAACTGCTCTGTAATGGCTCTTAACAGCCTTACCAGCGTTTAAAAGTGGTGCAATAAACATTGCCATTGCTCTTGGTAGGTAACCCATTGTGTAAGAGCCTTTGCCTTTAACTGTTGCAACTACTGCCACAGCATTGGTATCAGCTGTATTGTGCTTATCTCTTACCAGGGTAATGCTGATGTCCTCGGCATTGTAACGCTGGAGATGTTCAATAGCTGTCTGTCTTTTAGCGTGCGTAACACCTGCAACTCGTGTTATTACCTGTGGTAGCTTAACCATTATCCACGCTTCAACCATTGCCATAGAACGGGTGTAGCCTTGCTTTACTAGGCTGTTAGCTATTGTGCAGGCTTTCTGCCTTAGTGTTCTGATGTTCTTTTTCATATCCTGTCGCTCCTTTCTGTGTTCGGTTCGGTGTGTTGTCCTAACCTTTGATTATATTATACACTGTACCCAGTGTAATTACAATAGGTATTATCAACAAATGTACTGGGTACAATTTGTGTATTTTTACACTGGATACAGTACAGCTGTTGTGCTATAATAAGGATAATGAAAAAGGTGCTTTTTAGGAGGTGTCAAGATAATGGCAGTAAACAAATATACTGAAGCTCGCAAAAGAGCAAACGAAAAATACAACGCTAAAGCCTATGATGAAATAAAATTCAGAGTACCAAAGGGCGAAAAGGATATTATAAAAGCCCAAGCTGACAAGGTGGGCGAAAGCGTGAACGGATATATAAAAAAAGCCGTTGACGAAAGAATGGAACGAGAAAGCACAGAATAAATATAGGAGTGATGACAATGCCTGAATTATGTAGATTTTACAACATAGTAATCAAAATGATTTTTTCAGACTTCGACCAGCACCACAAGCCACATTTTCACGTTTATTACGCTGAATATGAAGCCTCGGTAGGTGTTGACGGTGAATTGCTAGCTGGTAAACTACCAGTAAAGCAATTAAGAATGGTGCAAGCGTGGGCAGCGATACACGAAGATGAATTATATCAAGCGTGGAATAAAGCTGTAAGAAATGAGCCATTCGGAAAAATAGAGCCACTAAACTAATAGGGGGATTGAGTTATGTACATCATTGACGGAATTGCATACGCTGGTGAACCTACTCCAATACTGAAAATAAGTGGAGTACGACCACTAAAGGACTATAAGCTGTGGGTAAGATTTAACAATGGTGAAGCAAAGATATTTGACTTCAAGCCATTGCTTGATTTACCGATATTCAAGCCACTTGCAGATGTAGAAGTGTTTAACAGTGTTTATATTGACCACGGTGTAACAGTATGGAACGATGGCGATATTGACATAGCACCCGAGGCACTTTATAACGAGGGTGTAACAGCAACTAATACAGGGATAGCATAATAATCAGCTGTACAGCTGAAAAGAGCAGATAACTACTTAATGTGTGGTTATCTGCTTTTATTTATGCTTAAAATCGCTATAAATCAGCTGTATGGAGCTTTTATTGCAAAGTGGTGTAGTTTATACCTAAGAATAAAAGTTGCTGTATAGTGCCTTAAAATCAAAAAAGAGCTACGCTGTAAAATGCAGTAAGAATTAAGTACTGGGTCAAAATGTCGGCTTTTAAGGGTCGGATTTCAAATCGTACCCTTTGAGGTAATGCTTACAACTGAATTACTCCAACATTTACCAACAATCGCATACAGCTAAAAACAGCCATTTACAAGCCCTGTATCGAGCTTTTATTTTAAGGGTGAAATTATATGGCTGATTGCTAAAAATTCAGCAGTGCATAGCTAGGTGGGCAATAAACGCAAAACAACAGCATATCAGCTATACAGCTGATTGTATAGGGTGGGGTCGGTCAAACCGAGGTTGACAAAATACCAAGGTTAGAACAAAATACCATTTTCCTGATGTCAAGAAAATGGTGTAATCCTGTTTTAGGACTGCACCTATACAACGCTCTAACTTAGGGTTAGCCCTAAATCAAATTTGAGTAGTGAGATGTAGCCCTGTTTCAGGGAGTCACCCACACAGCACAGCTACACTATACTACTTGTATAAAAGCCTTGTGCCTGCCTGTTCTTGGAGTTCGCTCGGGGTTCGTTTGTACATCAGCTGTATAGTTGTATTTTTAATCTAAGCATTTCTAAGCATTAGTCAAGGATTAGTCAAGCATTTCTAAATGGGTCGATTTTGACCAGTTTAAAAATAATCTCAACATTTCTCAACATTCAGATGTAAAACGGTATAAGCCCACAGCATAGGTTTAATAGCGTTTACAGGGCTTTTCTAGGTGTGGGTGTAGTATGATAGCTTAACAATTTTTAACCCTGTACAGCTGGAATATTAGCGTTTGTTAGCGTTTTCTCTTGGCTTTGTCTAGGCTTTAAGTTGCAATGTCAACATTTGTCAACAATCTGAATGTTAGGAATCTGAATTTCAGGTTTTTTCAGGTTTCGCTCAAAAATGAGAAAAAGCTCTTACATTCTCTTACATTTTGCTGAATGTTAGGTTTTGTTAGTATGGGGTATAAAATTATGGGTGGGTGTTTTATCCAGTCATCTAAAAGATGATTGCAAGGCTGTCTGATGTCGTGAAATGCAACAGTAGTTCTATGATGTACGCTAAACGACACGCACTCAACCCAGTTTTGGGGACAGCTCTCCTCAAAATTGAGGAGTCCTCTAGGAAAATCCAGGAACGAAAACAGGGGCAGTTAATAACCACCCCTTTACAGCTGATATACGCACTTAAAAGCATATACCTGTATATTTGATTTTAAAGCGTTCTAAGCGACTTTTATTTTTAACCTAAAGTTAATCAAAAGAAAATCAAAAGCTCAACAGAAATGAAATTTAACCCACTTATGAGCGTTTTAAGGTTTGTTCTAATCTAAAACGATAACTGCAACTGTATAAATCGCTTATTGTGTCGGCTGATTTCTCGCTGTGGGTTTGCATATATTCAGTAAAGGCAATCAGGAATATAGCTTGCTCTTTGCCATAGCTTATATATTCGCCTTTTCTTCTGCGTTCTGCAAGGTCTTGCATAATGGCATAGCTTTCGGGACTGCGTTTCCACTGGAGTGTTTGCAGGTCGTTGTATCTATTGTGATAGTGCCTGTCATAATCGTTGTAAAGCTGTTTTAAAGCCCTGTTACGCTCTAATATTCTCAAGGCTTGTCTTTTCCTTTGGGTTACAGTTTGAACCGATACATCCAGCCTTTCGGCTTGTGTTGACAGGTTCTCACCGTTGAAATAATATTCGGTTATAACTTCCCTTAGCTTCTCGGGTAGCTCTGCCACAGCCTCCCATACTCGTTCTTGTAGGTCGGTAAGCTCTGCCCCCTCGTATATCCTGGGGCTTTGCTTGTCGGGCATAAGGTCAATTATTTCTACTTCCTCGCCCTCTGAATTGCTCACAGTGCGATTATATGAATATTCCTGCAAGCGTGGTGTGTTCATTCCTTTGCGTTGTCCTCGGTCTATGGTCAGCTGTATAGCGTTCATAACTTGAAATTCTAGGTATGTATTAAACTTCAAATCCTTTTCAGAACTATAAGCGTTTACAGCATTTACCATTGCAAAATAGCCACACTGGAGAATATCATCAAAATCAATGTCATTAGGTAGCTTTCGTTTGCTTGCGTGCTTGTATATCAGCTTATGTATCAGTCTGCTTGTCTGCTCCCACAGTGTAGCGTAACAGCGTTTATTACCCTGTTTAATAAGCTGTGCCAATTCTTCATTTGTCATTGATTACCACCCCTAAAAGCGTTATAATTAAATTATTGCTTGGGACTGCTCTGCTTTTGTGGGGTGGTCTTTTCGTTTATGTGATGCAGCTGCAAGGGGTGCATATTTTAGCTTGCTTTAGCAATATATCAGCTACTAAGCAAAGTGAATTTCAGGTATAAGCCTGATATTTGCTGAAAATCTCGTTTTTTCTTGTGCGATGTACTGTGATACCCCTTTAACAGTTACCCTTGCTGTGTTAATGCTGAAAAGGTAGGGGGCAGGTGCTAAAGCTCTTTGCAAGGTCTTTGCAGTTTTAGGGCTCAAAATCAAATAATACCTAATATTTTTTCCAGCTCTGCACGTTTGTTTCGTGCTGTATCAAGTCTAGTGATTTCACCTTTTACCAAAACAGGAAGAGGGCACATTTCAATAATACGGTCATAAATTCTTTTTAACTCTCGGGTTTGTGGTTGTTTGAGTTCGTTAGGGGTTAAATTAGTTGTTACGATTAACGGTTTACCAGTTTGATACCATTCGTCAATGATGTTATAGGCTGTTTGGCTTGCGTTCTCTACACCTATATCATCAAGCACCAATAAATCAAAGTTATTAAGATTAATAGGTGTTTTGCTTTTATCGTTTCTATCTCTCACTAGCTTTGATAGATTAGTTACAAGAGTTGGCACACCTTTATCTAAAAGAGCATTGGCAATACAGCAAGATAAAAAGCTTTTTCCTGTTCCTGTATCACCATAAAATAACAATCCACCTTTACGCTCTTTGTATACTTTTGCCCAGTTTGAGACAAAGCTTTTGCAAATCTTAATTTCTTTACTGTTTCTGTTATCGCTGTTCTCAAATGTCATTTCTTCATATGCTTTTGTTATGCCGTCTCTTCTTAGCTCTTTAACCTTGGTTTCAAGCTGTTCACGATTTAAACGCTGGTCAAATTCTTCTTTTTCCTTTTCATCACAGTCACAAACACAAGTAACTTTTTTGTTTTTAAATCCTAGGACTTCTGAGTTTAATATTCTTTCTAAAGGCTTATGACATACACCACAGTGTAGAATACCGTCTTTGTCCCTGTAATCACCCTCTTTAGGCTCTGGTAATGGGTTTTTGTTAGCTATATCGTTAATAAGATTAATCATTTTTAATTGCTCCTTAAAATTTAAAATTCTTCGTCATAATTTATACCTTGTAACGGTGTACCGTAAATAGGCTTATTGCTTATAGCTTGTACAGCTGCACTGGTGCTTGATTGTGGAATAGGAGTAAAGATTTTATTATCATAGTTGCCCTCGATAATTTTAATTAAGTTTTGAGGTTTGAAAATCCAGTCAAAATTACAACCATTCCAGCTACCATTTTTGCCTGTGAGGAAATCAGAGTTTTCAATTCTTTTAAAGAAATTTTCAAAATCTCCGTTTAATTCTTTATTGGCTTTTCTGATTTTTTGCTTCCTTAGGTCGGTTAAATTTCGGATTTTAGGTAGACTAACACAAACAGAATTAAATAAATTCATAATATTTTCATAATTGATTTTCTGCTTCGTGTCGGTGCTAACCGACAGTAGTATATTATCCTTTACTATACTATCCTTTACTATACTATCCTTTACTATACTTTCCTTTCCTAACCTATCCTGTGTATCCATTTGGTATACCGTTTGGTTGTCAGTTGGTATACCATTGGTGTCCGTACTGTCAATAGGTTGGTATATTGATTGACTATCTACTTTTACAAGCTCCTTTTCTTTGAACATAGATGGCTTGTATCTGTCAGAGCGTATGTAGTTATGAATTTTCCAATGCTTTATTACTACAATTCCAGTTTCAAAAGGAATGATAAAATTCTTTGCTATAAGCAGTTTTAAATCATCTTCACTAGCACCTATCATTCTTTGAATTTTTTTAGGGTTGTTTATAAAACCGTCATCATCTGCCCTCATAGACAGATGAAAATATAGGGCTTGTGTAGATAATGACATATCTAGAAATGTATCACTGTCAATAATTGTCTTTGCAAACATTCTGCGTTCTGCCAATGTTTAAATTCACCACCTTAATAAACTTTTCTAATTTTGCCATAATTGCGTATATTTTTAACTGCCTTAATATCAGCTGTAGAGCCTTTATTTTCGGTAACAGGTGCATAATAGTTGCCCTGCTCGTCCACAGCCACAGCATTGCTGATTGAGCCTTTACAGCTTAAAAAATCAGCCATAACAGTGCAGTTAATTAAAATCTTTTTACCACAACGGATACAAGGCAGTTCGCCACTATGTACCCATTGCCTGATGGCATATTCAGCAATGCCAAACTCCTTTGCACATTGCTTTATGCCTATAACTCTAGGAATTGTGTATTCCTGTATTTTAGGGATATAGCTATCCATTTTTTACCTCGCTTTCTCTACTTTACAAATAAGTACAAAAAGCGTATAATAAGGCTGAATAAATGCGTAACCCTTTTATGCTGTCGGGGTGGCTGTTTATCAGCTTATTTACGCTTGTTTGTTCGGGTGTCCTCTTATCGGTTCAGTATTGCCGTACTGAATGGTAAGAGGATTTTTTTATTACAGCTGTAACGCTGATGTTTAAAAATCTTCATTGCTTTGTAGCTTGTCTTCTAACTGGCTTATTGTATACATCAATTCATCTTTATCGCATATCTGCTCATTGATAGTATCATCATAAGCGTTTGCTATTGCTTTAAGCTGTTTGTTTTCTGCGTGTAACTTGGTTAGCTTGTTTAGGGCTGATTTCATTAGATTTTGCTGACAGCTACGGTCTTCAATACCACTTTCACCATTATAAAATGGGCATTCCTCACCGTTACAATGTCCAGCCTTTCCACAAACTGCTAATGCGTTAATAATGTTCTTGTATTTCATAGTTTTTTCCTCCTGATTATGCTGTTTTCTTCTGCTGTGCTAGCTCGTCAATAATTGCGAATATGCGTTCTTTTTCTTCCCGTGGGAGTTCGTGGCGAAGTTTTCGGGAAAAGTTGCTGTCTATTAACCCTAATTTGTCGGCGATCTCCCAATGTTTAACACCTTTGTTTTTTGCCTGCGTTCTGATGTCCTCATTAGCTTTCATTTGCTCACCTCCATAAGTTTATTTTAATAACTAATGTTATATTTATTATTATAATCATATATCAACTTTGTGTCAAATGTTTCTTGATGATTTTTAAAAGAATTTTCATTTGACAAAATAAATCATATGTTGTATTATGATAACAATAACAATTATAATTAATTTATGGAGGTAATCGCTATGGCAGAAAACATAGAGTTTAAACCTGTTGAACCGATACAATTTGATAGAATCACATTTGCTAAGAGATTAAAAGAGGCTAGAAATAACGCAGGATTAACGCAAAATGAGTTAGCAAATCTAACTAATATTTCCACGATTATGGTGTCAGCTTATGAAAACCCTAACGCTAAAAGTGGTAAAAATCCAACACTTAGCAATGTGTTTTTTCTTGCAAGTGCTTTGAATGTATCAATAGATTGGTTATGTGGGATTTCTGTTGCTAAAGAGCCTAATAGAGGTGGTGACTTAAGCACGAAAAATTTTTTACTTGCTATTGGTGAAATGGTAAATAATTTTGACGAGTTTAAAATAGTACCAACTTTACGTGGAGGAGAAAATGCAGTACAATTTGAGTTTTTAACAGTTTGTCAAGTTTCAAAGCTTGAAAATTTTATAAATGAATATTTAGCTGTTCAAAAATTAAAAAACTCCTTAGAAGCTGACACATATACGTCAGTAATGAATACTGTTATCGATAAGTATAGTTCATACAAAATAAACGAATTAATTAATAGCGATATTGCTATTGCGTTTGAGGGTGTTTTAAATGGCAAGCATAACAAAGAGGGGTGACAGCTACCGTATAACTGTAAGCTGTGGGTATGACAGCAACGGTAAAAAGCTGACTAAAAACTGCACATGGAAGCCTGACAGCAAAATGACACCTAAGCAGATAGAAAAGGAGCTACAAAGGCAGGCTGTACTATTTGAGGAAAGGTGTCGCACTGGTCAGGTATTGCATAGTAATACACGTTTTGCAGAGTTCGCAGAGGAATGGCTAAAGGCAAAGGCTGATGAGCTACGACCACGAACCTACGACAGATACATTGCAATGATACCAGTAGTTAATCAAGCAATAGGACATATGAAGCTAGACAGAATACAACCACACCACTTGCAAGCATTCTATAAGAACCTGTCAGAGGACGGAATAAGGCAAGATATAAAATACACCTGTTGCATTGATTTGAAAGCGTTGTTAAAAGAAAAAGGCTTAACAATAGCCTTTTTCTCTAACCTTTGTGGAGTATCTCAAACTACATTAAGATGTGTATTTAAGGGTCAAAATGTAAATGAAAGCACAGCTAAAGCTGTTTGCAAAGCGTTGAATCTGAAAGAGAACAGCACATTCAAGGTAGCAGAAAACTGCAAAACAGCTCTTTCTTCTACCACAATACATAGGTATCACGGGCTTATATCGTCAATGCTGAATACAGCTGTTGAATGGCAGTTGATATATTCAAACCCTTGTAGCAGATTAAAGCCACCAAAGATAGAAAAAACAGAACCTAAGTATCTTGACGAGGTGCAGGCTATGGAGCTTTTGGAGTGCCTGGATAATGAAGATATGCAATTCAAAACAGCTGTAACAGTGTTAATATTTACAGGCTTACGCAGAGGGGAGCTACTGGGGCTAGAGTGGCAGGATATAGACTTTACCCACAATGTTATACACATTCGCCGTACTTCTTTGTACTCGTCAAAGCGTGGCATATTTGAGGACACAACAAAGAATGACACATCACACAGAGCATTAAGTGTGTCAGCTGATGTTATAGAGCTGTTGCAACACTTCAGGGGCTGGCAGTCAGAGCAAAGGCTAAAGCTGGGCAGTCAATGGAATAATTCAGACAGAATATTCACAAAGTGGAATGGCTTGCCGATGAACCCCGACACACTATCGGCAGACTTCAAGAAATTTCTAAAAAGGAATAATTTGCCTGATATACCACTTCACGGACTACGACACACAAATGCTACACTTCAAATTGCCAGTGGTGTACCATTAACCACAGTAGCAAACAGACTGGGCCACGCTAACACAGTAACCACAAGCAAGATATACACACACGCTATACAGTCAGCAGATGAACAGGCCGTTGCAATGCTTGACAGCTTGCTGACAGGCAAGAAACAGAAAACACAGAAAACAGGTTGAGTTATATAATCAATCGTTCTAGTTGCATTTAGTTGCATAAAAAATAGAGGTATCTCCAAACGGAAACACCTCTGAAAAAATTCAATTATTACAGCTGTATGGTATACATTTTTATACAGTAGTAGACAAGGGGATAATTCTGCCTACAAAAGAAAACAAGCCCAGTAGTAACTTTTCGCATACTACTGGGCTTTAGTGTGGTTGCGGGAGCAGGACTTGAACCTACGACCTTCGGGTTATGAGCCCGACGAGCTACCATCTGCTCCATCCCGCGATATTTATTTCGTCTGTATTTCTTACAGCTTCATTATTATATCGCATAGCAATAGATTTGTCAACACTTTTTTTGAAAAAATTTAAATAAATTTATAGTGTTCAATCTTACTTGATTTTAATGCGTTTTTAGTCTATAATAGTACAATGAAAATCTATATTTTGATGGGAGTGTGACGACTATGATTAGTGGTGCTGAAATAATGGTAAAATGCCTAGAGCAAGAGAATGTAGAAATCCTGTTCGGCTACCCAGGTGCAGCCATTTGTCCTTTTTATGATGCACTTATGGAGTCGCCAATTGAGCACATTCTTGTAAGACAAGAGCAAAATTCGGTTCATGCAGCAAGTGGCTATGCCCGTTCTGTAAGCAAGCCTGGTGTTTGCGTTGCAACATCTGGTCCTGGTGCAACAAACCTAATTACAGGTATTGCTACTGCTTATATGGACTCTATTCCAATAATAGCAATAACTGGTCAGGTAAGAAGTGACCTTATAGGTAGAGATGTATTCCAGGAGGCAGACATCACAGGTGCCTGTGAGCCTTTTGTAAAGCATAGCTATTTAGTAAAAAGAACAGAGGATTTGCCAAGAATATTTAAAGAAGCCTTTTACATAGCAACATCAGGCAGACCAGGTCCTGTTCTTATAGATGTACCTATTGATATTCAGA
>JAXJJE010000002.1:0-4641 GCA_036298405.1 Acutalibacteraceae bacterium | reverse complement strand
TATAATGAGAAGTTCTCTCCCTCATTTTTTGGTACTCTATCAACAGGAGCGTTATTATTTGGCTTGCTACCACGGTTATTGCTATAGCTTCTCTTTTTATCATAACCGTTATTATAGCCTCTTCTGCCACCTCTGTTGTTATTGTTATAATTTTTACGGTAAGGACGCTTATATTCAGGGTCTGGTCCAATAACAACATGTCTGTTTGTTACCTCACCCTCAGACCAAGAAATTGCACCATTAACCTTATGTACAGCAGTGTGAATAATTCTTCTCTCGTATGGATTCATAGGCTCTAAAGAAACATTTCTACCTGTTTTTAAAACCTTAAACGCAAGCTTTCTACCTAGAATTTCAAGAGTCTTTTCTCTCTTCTCTCTGTAGTTACCTGTATTAATTGTAATTCTGTAATAAGAATTACCAACGTGATTTGCAACTAAGCCAGCAAGATATTGAAGAGCATCTAAAGTTTCTCCTCTTCTACCAATAACAGAACCGATTTGCTTGCCAGAAAGCATAATTTCAGCAGAACCCTCACCCTCTGTTACCTCTACAATAATATCCTCAAGTCCCATAGCCTTAAGAACCTTTTCTACATACTTCTTAGCTTCTTCAGCTGGTGAATAATCGCTGTTTACCTTAGCAACAGCTTCAGCAGTTTCTTCAGTTTTCTCATTAGTAACAACAGCTACTTCTTCTATAACTGGCTTTACTTCCTCTACTATAGTCTCAGGTTCTTTAATTTCAACTTCTTTAGTATCAACATCTTCTGTTAACATCTCATCAGAAATATTATAAATAGCCTTTACCTTTGCAGGGCTTCCACCAAAAATACCAAACTTTTTCTTTTCTGCTTTTTTGATAATCTCAAATTCTACGCCATCTGCACTTGTTAAACCTAATTGGCTAAGAGCATTTTCTTTTGCAAGCTCTTCTGTATCGCCAATTCCGATTGCTTCTCTTAACATTTAACTTCCACCTCAAACTTATTTTTTCTTCTTATTATTTTTTTCAGTATTTGTATTATCAATTCTCTTACGAGGATTATAAGAATATGCTACATTTGCTTCTTTAACTCTTAACAAAGCAACTCTTTGAGCCTCTTGCTTTGCTGTCATATGCTTTGCACTATAGAATTTTTGTAGAACCAATGTCTGTATAAAGCCTGTAATAGTTGAGATAACCCAATAGAAACCTACAGCAGCTGGTACAGTATATGAAATATATGCACTGAATAAAGGTAATGTTAAGAACATTATAAGCATACAGCCCTGCTGTTGCTTTAGTGTACCCTGTATTAGCATTGTAACAATTTGTGATGCAAATGATGTTACAAAACAAAGTATAGGAATAATCATCAATACAGATATTCCGTCACTAGGCTTACCAAGTAGGTTTAAGCCTAAGAAATTAAAGCTACCAGCATATTCAGAAATATTTACAATCTGCTCAGGATTAAAATACTGAGTAAGGAACAGCTGACCATTTTCTTGTGTTGCAATATTTACAATTTCTAGCTGACCATATATAGAAGTAAATTGATTACCTATACCTGGCATAACAGTTAGCTGATTAAGTGCATTTGTAACTGTTACACTATCCATATGCAAAGTATTTGTTAAAGGACTAACAACTGCATAATATACACCCATAAATATTATAAGAGGAATCATCATTGTAGAACAGCCCATACTAGGCATTCCACCCTCTTTTGCATACAGCTTTTCTACTTCCTCCTGCATCTTTTTAGGGTTGTTAGCATATTTCTGTCTTATTTCTTGCTGTTTCTGTGCTAATCTTGCATTGTTAGCCATTGATTTTTGCTGTTTAATTGACATAGGAAACATCAACAGCTTAACAACAATAGTAAACAATATGATTGCTAAACCATAATTGTTAAAGACACTATAGAAAAACCAAAGTACATAGCCAAATATACTGCCTATTGTACTAAATAATATATCCATATTTTGGCTTCCTCTCTTTTTTAGAAATTATTTTATTCAATTTTTATTTTATTATTTTACTTAATTTTACTTTTCTTTTCAGGCACAGGGTCGTAACCACCCCTAGAAAAAGGATTACAGCGTAATATTCTCCACAACGTCATAAAACCGCCCTTAAATGCTCCAAATCTTTCTATAGCCTCAAGACCGTATTGAGAACAAGTAGGAGTGAATTTACAGCTTGGCGGTGTTTTCGGTGAAATATATTTTCTATAAAATTTGATTAGCCAAATTAGCGGGTGCTTCATTTTAATACACCCGCTTTTTTCAGCTGCTTTTCCATACAACGCAATATATCGGTACTTTTTACATATGGTGTTTTTCCTCTTGCTACAAAAATAAAATCATACCCTTCTTTTAACTGTGGGTATAGCTCTCGGTATGCAGTCATAATAACACGCCTTGCCCTATTGCGTTGCACTGCTTTGCCAATTTTTTTACTGGTGGTAATACCTACTCTTACATCATCAGTTTTGTGATTTTTAAATACATAAGTAACAAGAGTAGTGCTAACATAGGACTTTCCTTTGGAATAAATCCTACGAAAATCTCTGTTTTCTTTTATTGTAATTATCTTCATAAATAATCAATTCCTGTAAAAAAATAGAAAGCAGATGATTGTTTTTACATAAAAACAAAGACCACCGTTAAGTGGTCTTAATTTTTAGTAAGACAACCTTTTTCTACCCTTAGCTCTTCTGCGAGCAAGTACTTTTCGTCCGTTCTTGTCAGACATTCTCTTTCTGAAGCCATGCTCCTTCTTTCTGTGAAGCTTCTTAGGCTGATATGTTCTAAGCATTCGAAAATCCTCCTTTCGGATATTAACCTTGCAATTTAGCATTATAGCGTAATTTTTCAAATCCGTCAATAATATTTTCTTAATTTTTTCAAGTAAAAAATTGATTTTTTTATCCAATCTATATATAGTGTTTAATTTCTTTAAAAACACATTATAATGTACATAAAATTAACACTAATTAAAGTTATTTTGTAAATTAAGATTTTTGAAAAATAATAAAAAATGTTTGAAATAAAGCTCAAAATATGATAAAATAAATCAGATATAAAGAAAAATAAAAAATCAGTAAAGAGGTGGAATATTTGGATACATTTAACGAAGCCTGGGATGTTATATGTGACTACCTTAAAAACAAAAAAGATAATGGAAAAAAAGCTATCTCTGATGTAGCTTATAATGCTTGGATAAAAAAAATAAAACCCGTTGGCATAGACTTTGAAGAAGGACAAATTATTCTTACTGTTCCAAATAAACTAAACAAAACAGTTATAGAAAACAGCTACATAGGAATTTTAAAGGTTGCGTCAGAAGAGGTTTTTGGAAAAGCATTTAATTTTACTATTGAAATTTCAGGAGATGAAATTAAAGAGCCTATAAAGGTAAAAGAAACTGAAGCAACAAAAGATAATCATTATGGTGACGAGTACACATTTGATACCTATGTTGTAGGTAAATCCAATGATCTTGCATATAAAGCATCACTTGCAGTAGCAAAGGATCCAGCCGGACGAGAGGTACAAAACCCTCTGTTTATATATGGTAATTCCGGTTTGGGTAAAACCCACCTTCTATACGCTATAAAAAATGTAATAGCAAAAAATTATCCTGATAAAAAAATCATATATGTAAAAGGTGAAGATTTCACAAACGAGCTTATTGAATCTCTTAGTAGAAAAACTGCAGATAAATTCCGTGATAAATATCGTACAGTTGATGTACTTCTTATCGACGATATTCAGTTTATTGCAGGTAAAGAGGCTACTCAGGAGGAATTCTTCCATACCTTCAACACATTGTACGAGGCTAAAAAACAGATTGTATTTACATCTGACGTACCTCCAAGAGAAATGAAAACACTTGAGGACAGATTGAAATCTCGTTTTGAATGGGGTTTGCTTGCAGATATTCAGCCACCAGACATAGAAACAAGAATTACAATTATAAATAAAAAGGCTGAACAGCTACAAATAGAAATCCCTTATGCTATAAGTGAGCTTATAGCTACAAAAATAAAAACCAATATTCGAAAGCTAGAAGGTGCTGTAAAAAAGCTTCATGCTAAAAAAATGCTTAATAACGAAAAAATCAGCGTAAAGATGGCTCATGAGGTTATTGCTGAGCTTCAAAGCGAAGAAGTAAGCGTAGAAATTACAGTTGACTCCATTATAGAAGAGGTTGGCAGAACATTTAATGTAACTGTTGAAGAAATTAAATCTTCAAACAGACGTGCAAACCTTTCTAAAGCAAGACAAATTGCCATATATTTAGTAAAGGATATTACTAATATGTCTATGGAGCAAATCGGTGCAGAGTTTAACGGCAGACATCACTCTACTATTGTATACACCTGTCAGCAGGTTGAAAAAAATATGGAAACCGACCCTAAGGTTAAAGAAATTATAAAGGATATAAGAAAAAATCTTCAAAATTCTCAATAAGGTTTTTCAACAGTTTTCTTAACAAGTTATCAACAGCTTTCCACAGTGATGTTAAAATGTTGAATTATGTTAAAACTTCTTTTTCTTTGTCAACAATAAACAAACAAAGAAAATTTAAAAACTTTTGGCATACCGTTGGGAAAAATGGGACAAACTAACAAATTAACAGCCCCTACTA
>JAXJJE010000001.1:0-7092 GCA_036298405.1 Acutalibacteraceae bacterium | reverse complement strand
CTTAGGCTTACTTCATACTCCACCTCACGATGGACGCACTTGCTCTCAGCTAACAATTCCTACTGCAAGCCTGTAGTAGACTTTTACCACCAAGTTACTGTCCATTCTAGGCAAGCTGTCAAAAAACGGCTAAAACTAAATGTTTAAGCCGTTTTTGAAATGTTTTATAGCAGCTGTAGAGCGTTTCCAGTTATATCCACAACTACCCACATTATTTGCAATTTGGTTGCAGTTTTAAGTTAATTGTACTTTGATGACAAGCTTTATAAAATAACAACTTACTATAAAATACTTATCCAAATATCCTTCTCTTAAAACTGCTTACTGTAGATTTTACTTTGTTCCACCCTACCTTACAAGCGTTACTTATACTTTTACCAACAGATTTGATTCCATTATAAACAGCAGAACCGAATTTTGAGCCTGCCATACTTCCTACAACACCTCCGACTAGTCCACCAACGACAGGTCCAACAATTGGAATCCATGATAACGCTGCTGCACCAATAGCCATACCTGCCGTACCCCAACCGATACTATAAACCATAGAAACAGTAGTTCTACCCATTTGTTCCATAGCCTGAGTCATGGTTAATTCACCATTAGCAACCTTAGCAAGTATTTTAATGTTTTCAATACTTACGCAAGCTATATTGGCAATTACACCAACAGGAGTTCCTTTCGGAATCAATCTTATAATGCCTTTTTCTGTCGCAACTTTTAACGCACCTGCCGCTGCAGACTTTATACCGGCATCAGCACCTGTTTTTAATGCTAATTCTACAGTCTCATCTGCATCAATTTCTTCACCTTTTATAACCTGTGCAGCTAAAGAGAAACCTGTGGTAATTGTTGCTGCCTGTAAGCCAGCCAAACCTGCATTTTTTCCTATCTGAAGTGCTAAATCCTTATTTTTAAAAGTGTTCCAATCAGTTAACGGTACATTTCCATCTTCTTGTACTTTTAACTGAAGCTTTTTAGCTTGCTGCTTTGTAAGCTCTGTACTTTTAACAGGAACCTTATCTGTGCCACCAATCTGAGATACAACCGTTTTACCCGGAAAGGCTTTCTGAACTGCCTCCACCTGATCTGGTGGAACAACAATTTGCTGATTACCATACTTGGTAACATCAGCATGATCACGAAGCATTTTGATGGTTTCGTTAGCGTTAGCTCCATATTTAACCTGATATTGGTGAACAGGTGTTGCCTTTGGATTTGCAGAATCAAGAATCACAATATCAACAGAATTTTTTCCATAAGTTTGCCCATCAGCAGGAACCTTTACCTCTGCATAATATCTGCTTTTTTGTAGAGCTGCATTAGCATTAAAGCTGTTTACATGGTGTTGCTCAGCGATAAAGCCATCAAGATTCATATTTTGGTTAACTATTGTATGATCACTTGATTTTGTTGTTATCATTCGAGCCATTTGAGCATTAGCATTAGACAGTGCGTTATCTACACTAGCTAGATATACTCCATGATCTATAACAGATACACCAGAAGCAGCCTTGGCAATATTATTAGCCATCCACTGTTCTTTGCTAACACCTTGCTTTGTGGCTTTATTTACAGAAGCCAGATTATCGTCATATTCCTTAACAGAGTCAACTGTTTCTATAGCTAGCTTTTCAGCTTGTTCATCAGTAAGTTCAGGAAGCTCTTGCATGAATTGTTGCTTTAACCAATCCTTATCACTTACATCTTCTGTTTTCTTACTATAAGCTTTAATAAACTTTGTAAGCAACTTTTTAAATTCTCTGGCTTCTTTTTCGGTTAATTCTTCAAACTGAGGTTCAATTATTTCAACTTCATCCATTGCTATCACTCCTTACCTTGATGCATTTTTAAGCTTGCGTTTTTCGTATTCCTGTGTCATTTTATCAAGAGATTCTTTCATAATCACCGACAGTGAATTTGTATTTTTTATTACAGATATGATATGCTCTGTTGTTAATGTTTCTGCATCTTCTGTAAAAGCATATTCAATAGCTTCTTTCACAACACCTTCAATATCTGCACCACTATAACCTTTTGTAAGTGACACTAATTTACTTATATCTATCGACTTAATATCTTGTTTTCTGCGTTTTGAAATATGTATTTCAAAAATTATTCTTCTTTCGCTATCATTTGGCAAGCCAACAAAAAAGATTTCGTCAAAACGACCCTTTCTTAGAAGCTCAGGAGGTAGCTTTGTAATATCGTTTGCAGTAGCTACAACAAAGGTAGTGCTTGTCTTTTCTTGCATCCAGGTCAGAAATGTACCAAACAATCTTGTTGTAACTTCATGACCACCATCACTTCCCATTCCTGCAAATGCTTTTTCTAATTCATCTACCCAAAGCACACAAGGAGAAATCGCCTCTGCAAGATTTATAGCCTTCCTTAAATTAGATTCACTTTCTCCCAGATATTTACCCATTAGCTTACCTACATCCAATCGAAGAATAGGCACTTCAAACAGACTTGCAGCAGCTTTTGCACAAAGCGATTTACCACATCCTGGTACACCTGCAATCAATACACCTTTAGGCATATCCACTCCAAAGCTTTCTGCTTTTTTGATATTTTTAATTACAGCAGATTTGCGTTTTAACCAAGCCTTCAGGTTTTCTAAACCACCAATATCCTCTATTTTTTCTTTAAGAGGAATCATTTCAAGAACACCTGATTTTAAAATCATCTGCTTTTTCTGTTCAAATATCAGAGATAAGCTTTTTCGTGTCAGCTCGCCATCATCAGCAACGGCTAAAGCGAGTAAATTAAGAATTTCAAACTCAGAAAGACCTTTAAATGCAATAGCAAAATCTTCAAGAAGCTTTGCATTTAATTTTGGAAGCTCATTTTCGTCAATAAATCTTTCTATAATTTTGCATATATCATCATAGCTTAGAAAATCATCTTCTAATATGGTTATGTATTTCTCCAATTCAACAGGTATTTTTATTACTGGTGAAATTAAAATAACACAGCTCTCACAGCCTGCACTGATTTTATTTGAAATCTCTTTAAGCAAAGCGATTACCTGTGGATTCTCTAATACAATATGTGCATCCTTTATGATGAATATAGTTCTTTCTAATTCGTTGAAAGCCAGCTTGTTATTCAGTACAATTTCAAGCTCTGTGCTTTCATCCTTTACAGGTGGCATTTCCCATTCTTTAGTTTTAGCGGAAAACTCACCATAGCCAGAAGCTAAGCTCCAAATTGCCACAGTTTTTCTATCAGCAACAGTTTTTATAGTTTCTTCAATTTTGGACTCCTCAAAGCTGTTAATATACAAAATCGGAAATCCTGCGTCTAAATGTCTTGATAAATTATCTCTTAAACTCATTAACATATGCCTCCCTTGAAAAATCTTATCTTACCAAGCATAGCTTCAGGTGTTAATACTTCTTCTGAAAGTGATTCAGGATTCCAACCTTTATTGAGATCAACTCTATAAGAAGGTTTATCTTTATGAAATCCCCAATACAAATAATCGCCAACACGATTAATTTGAGTCGTCTTTGAAGGGAATGAATCACTATATGATTTCAACTCATCAAATAACATATCATATACGTGTATTTTTTTCTTATTAAAAAATACAACATATCGACTTCTCGAAGAGCTTGAGTTGTCCTCATAAAAATTGAACCAGTTATCATCAGATATGTTACAGAAGGTATGTGTATTTGTTTGAAGGTCAATCTTAAGAACTTTACTTTGCATCTCACACCTATCCCAATAAAAAACATACAGAGAATTATTAAAATAGATAATTTTATCTGTAAAAATATATCCGGAATATTTTTCATATTCCTTATATTCTTCTGGAACATTAAACTCATAAATAACAGTAGATTTATTGTTATCTAGATTATATTGCATTATTTTTTTGTTTTCTTCACAAAAAAGGTAGTTCCCTGATAAACAAAAAGCATTACTTCCTAGAGTGTACCTTCCATCGTGATAAAGTTCTTTCGAAAAAATCTTTTGGGATTTATTTATATCTAAAACCACAATATTACCGGAATCCTCATAAAATGCAATTTTATTATCACTTATGGAAATTTCATTATTTAAATACGATAATTTTTTATACAATATCTTCTGAGTCTTCGAATCAACATCGTATACATATAAATCCTGATAACGCAAATAAACTATCTTATTACCACAAGCATAAAATTTTTGTGCTTCTGATAAGTCGTATGAATACAAGCTACTATATTCATCTGAATCTATATTCCAAATTTTATGTCGATCAGTTACTTCGAAATTTTTTGTTTTTTTATTTTCAAAAAAAGGTTTAATTTTATTATTGAGAAGATAAGAGGAAAGGTCTTCACTCCAAATTACATAGTTATTTAATTTAGCGTATGTATTATAGCCAATATAATCCGCTAAGCTTACTGGTATCGTTGATTCAATTGCATTTGTATCTTCATAGTGGTTGTTTTGGGAATCTTCTTTTATAGGGTCAGCTTCTAAACCATCAACAATAACATCTCCAACTAAATGGTAAACTAAATCTTTTTTTGATTTTGGAATTTTAAAATAACCTTCACAAAGATAAATTTTTTCTACACCCTTATCATATAAATCAGCCAATTCTTCCTGATTAAAAGCAACACTATCAACATTTGCAATGATTTCTTCGTCGTCAGTATATTGCTTTAATTTTAAAAGTCTTTCTTTTCTCTCGATGATATCCTCAGTATCTATTTCAATATTGCCTATACATTCAACACCAAAAATATCACATAGCTTTTTAGCAAGCTCTGTGTCGTTTTCAGTAAGATTGCCAACCTGTTCAAGCTCTTCTTTATACCCTCTTGTTTCAAGCCATTTTGAAAGGTTTCCATCAAGGAAATATCCAACCACTATTTCAATATCAAAATTATTTTTCAAGTCTTCAATAGTTCTCACTATTACACCGTTAGCCATTTTTAATGGTCTCTTTGCTATCCTTACCATTAAAATCCTCCTTCGTGTTTAAGTATTTTTCTTTTAAAACTTTAGCAAAGCTTGATTGCAGTTTTTCAAATCTTACTATGTTTTTGATTTTTATTTTTATGATATTATTCAAATTGAATTCGTCAGCTACTACTAAAATAAATTCGTTGTTTTCACATATAATTTCTAATGGTGAAACATTATGGGACAACTCACCTGTTTCGCTTGCAACGGTAATTTTGATATCAAATCCGGATTTAATAACAACATATAAATCCTCAACAAATTTTAATATTGCTACATCAGTATTTGAGTTGTAATTTTTAAAATCATCAGATAAATATTCTTCTATGACCATTGCGTCTTTGTGAGTAACCGTTGATACAACTGTATTTAATAAGCCTTGCATTTCATCTTTTCGCAGTAATCCACTTTCAAGTAATATTTTTGAAATTACTGTAACTTCCATTCTGTCTAAATGCTTAGGCATACTACCTGACAATTGATATGTATTACTTTCTTTATCAAATATCAGTTTTTCAACAGAAAAAGATTCGGATAAAAACAAACGAATATCGCTTATATCTCTATCAAAGGTACGCTCATCTATGCCATGTTCTAGAGAAAACAGCTTTTTGTCAACTCTATGCCCATTAAGTAAGGCGTTATACAAAAATAAAATTCTTGTATTTTTATCTGTTCTACCCACGTGTCTGTATTCACCACCTTTGTATTTGGTAGCTTTATTATACCATACACCAACGACATATTATGTCGTTGGTGTAAAAATATTTAAAATTATTTAATTACGATTGTTATATATAAAAGTAATATAATCGAGCAGGATAATAGTAAGTATTAAATCAATCACGCATAGAAAATCTCAGTAAAAGTAATATTGTGTACTACTTAGGTTGAATCAGGTTTGGGTAAATCCCAAGAAAGACAGCACAAAACAAAAGTGAGCAGGCTCACAACCTGCTCACGCATATAATATTAGAAAAATTTGATAAACAAAAAAACTCCTATTAGCACAAGCAGATGTTTCCAGTTATATCCACAGTTATTCACGAATCTGCATAAACAGCAGGATTGTATGTTTTTTAGTTTAATAAAATTATGCTGTAAATTATTATAGTACAGAAATATAATGTTTCAACAAGCTGATTTTTACAAGGAATAATGTAATCGTTAATTCAAACATATATCAGTTTTTTGTGCTACGAATTCATCCTGCAGATATACTGTTAACGTTGTGGCACTCTGTCTTTGATAGACTACTTGTTGCTATATTAAACTCCTTCTTTTAACAGGAATTATATCCCAATGCAAGAAGGATAGATAGACGTGCTTGTTTTGAGGCTTACTTTTTATTTGCTGAATTTTTAACATCACGCCAAAAGGTTATCTAGCACAACAAATATTTTAGTTGAAATTGACTATAAATTAAACTAATGCTATACTAAATATAATAGAATAGTAGAAAGGGTTTTATTTATGATTAATGGAATGTGGAAAGGCAAAAAATATATAGCTACCGATATTGCAAAAGACTACAACTTAGAAAAACTTATAAGAAAAGCCAGTAGTAATAAAGAACTATCCTGTCCTGACCCAGATTGTAATAGTAGCATAAAATATTGTAGAGGTCCTAAAAAGAAAGCTTATTTTGCACACATCGAAAATAACGGTTGTGACTATGTACATTTTGACAGCAACGATACTGAGGAAATAATGCTTGTAAGATTAGCCTTATTTGAGCACTTTAGAAATTTGGGTTACGATGTACAATTAGAAGTAAAGATAAATAAAAACAGGTATGCTCATTTACTGTTTAATATGGAGGATAAAACTAAAATAGCCCTTCAAATATGTACCAACAGAAGCTATGTAAACTATATAGACTCTCTAACATCTGATTTCGCTTCTGTAGGTATAAAAATTTGTTGGATTGTTCTTAATGACAAAAACGGAATATTTCACGAGCTCGATACCTATTGTAGTGAACGAGGAATGTTTTATGAAACCAAAAACAAAGAACTGGTCGCTATAAATTCAGATTGTACTACTGTTTTTCAGTGTAAAAAGGATACTCACGTATATAAATATAAAGATACACCTATAAGTTTTACGCCTGATTATGCT